>SUTR01000018.1 GCA_015062825.1 Methanosphaera stadtmanae | reverse complement strand
ATACGAAAGATTAAACATACACATTTTTCGGATGAAGTTTTTGATGATTGTGATACTACATTATTTTAGATTTTTTTGTAAAATTTAATATATTACTTATAACATAACATATATTAATAGATATTTTTTGATTAATTTAAGGGAGGTTAATAATTATGGTAGATAAAAAATATTATGATGTTTTATTAAAAATTACTGATGTAATGGAAGAAAAAGGTGGAGGTATCATCTACATACGTAATGAACCTGATTGTTATACAATTGGTACAAGATATTACGATGAAGACATTGCTAAATATCTGGATGATACAGTTGATGAATGGTTTGGCGAAGAATCTACCTTAAAAAAGAAATCCAAAAAACGATCTAAAAAACAAGATAAAATAGAAGAACTATATTATTTATGGAAGATTACATTACCTGAATAATTATCAACCTTTTCTATTATTTTTTCATCATATATACTAATTTTTTTGAATATGTTTTTTCTTGTCATGTTATAACTATACTCATTTTTTGGTTAATTAATCTTAATTATCATAACTATTTTTAAATTTTACTCTAGTTATTTATAAATGATTCATATATTCTATATTTGATTAAATTCTTTTTTTATTAAAATTTTCTCTATATATCTGTTTTTAATTGAAAAATATTAATATATCTTTAGTTAAATATCTTATTAGAATGATACAAAATAATGTATAACTTATAGAATATTTAACGTAATATGTGGTTTCATGTTAGAGGAAATATATGAAAAATCATTAAATAATAAAATCACTCCTGATGATGCATTAGATTTGGTAATAAATGCTAATCCATTTGAATTATTTGACACTGCTAATAAATTAAGGGAAGAAATTGTAGGTAATAAAGTTACTTATGTAGTAAATAAGGCTATAGACATTACTGATCAATGTATGATAGGTTGTAAATTCTGTTCATTTAGAAATCATGAAAATTATGTCATGACAAATGACGAAATCTATGACAGTATCAATGATGCTAAACTGAATGGTGCAACAGAAATCTGCTTATTTGGTGGAATAACTAAAGATATGGATATTGATTATTATTGTGACTTAATTAAAAATATTAAAAATAAGTTTGACATATGTCTACATGCATTATCTCCTGCCGAAATTTATCAGGTATCATTAAATTCAAATATAACTACTTATGAATCATTGACACGGCTTAAAAATGCGGGTATGGATACTATGACAGGAGCATCTGCAGAGATATTGGTGGATGCTATCAGACAACAGATATGTCCTAATAAATTATCCACATCTGATTGGGTAAGTATTATTAAGCAAGCTCACAAGATAGGTATTCCTACAACATCAACAATCATGTATGGTAGTATTGAATCATGGGAAGACAGAATTGAACATTTATTTATTTTAAAACAGATTCAAGAACAGACTAATGGGTTTACAGAATTTGTACCAATGACATTTCTTGGAGAAAATAATGAATTGGGTAAACAATCCAACGGTGCAACAGGAATTGAAGATTTAAAAATGCATGCCATCTCACGAATTATATTTGGAAGGACGATTCCTAATATTCAAGTTTCATGGGTAAAACTGGGGTTGAGAATGACACAGGTAGCATTGGATTGTGGGGCTAATGATATTGGTGGAACAATGTTTGAAGATAAAATATCAACTGCTGCTGGTGGAGGATTTGGAGGATTTTTATCTGTTGAAAAAATTGAACAATTAATAAAAGATATAGGTAGACAGCCACAACAGCGTAACACTAAATATGAATATATTTAATTCATATTCTTTATTTTAATCTTTTTTTAAGTATGACTGATTTTTATAAAAATAGGATGGATAAGAGTTATTATAACTCTTTATTTAACATTTTTGTTCTTTCTTGTGAAGTTAATTGATCAACGATATCTTCTGGTTTTCCATTGTCTAATAATTTTCCATCACGCATTAATGCTGCAGTATCACAGCATTCTAATACGAAGTCCATATCGTGTGAAATTATTATAAATGTTTGATCTAGTTCTTCACGTGCGTTAAGTATGGATTCTGCTACATTTCTTCTTGTTATTGGATCCATTGTTCCAGTAGGTTCATCTAAAATTACAATATGTGGTTCTTTTATCAGAACTTGTGCAATTGCAACTCTATGTCTTTCTCCTCCACTCATCTGATCTGGATATTTTGTTAAGAGTTTTGATGCTTCTTCTTCCTTAAATCCTACCGCGGTTAATACGTGTAATGATTTCATTTTTGCAAATTCTGAAGGTAAATCTAAACTTATAGCATCAGTAAGATTTCCAAGAATTGTTTTATATGGATATAAACTAAAGTCCTGGTGTAATAAACCTATGTGTGGAGTTACACGACCTCTATGCGCAGGTCCTTTTTTAGCCATATCTATCCATTCTTCTCCGAGTCTAATCTTTATTTCACCATCACTAGGTTCTACAAGTCCTGCGATAAGTTTGGATAGTGTTGTTTTTCCAGCTCCACTTAATCCAACTATACTTGCTATTTGACCTTCATTAATGGTTAATGTTACACCATCAACTGATTTTACTACACCACGTGATACTGAGAAGTAATATTTTTTTAGGTCATTCATTTCAATTAAAGGATTACCTATTGTAACTTCTTCATGTTTTTTAGGCAATGGAATTTCAGCAACGAATTCTTCGACAATTCCTTTAGGATCTCCTTCTCTTCTGATTTGTCCTTTTTCAAGCCATATTACACGGTCTGATAAATCTTCTATTACTTCTGGCCAGTGTGAATTGATAATCATTGTGATATTTTTTTCTTTAACACCATTTAACAGTGCATTGTGTAATAATTTTGCTGTTTTAGGGTCTAAGGTACCTGTAGGTTCATCTGCTAAGAATAACATTGGATTTTTTGCTAGCTGTCTTGCAAGTACGATTCTTTGTTTTTCTCCACCACTTAAATCACGTGCAATATGTGTTATTCTATGTTCCATACGTGTCATTTTAAGTAGATTTATTGCTTTATTTATGTTATCCTCATCTCTTTGATTTTCAAAGGATTTCATGATGTTCTCTATCACACTTTCCTCTTCGTATAATGCGAAAGTTCTTTGTAGCATGATAGAAACTCGTTTTTTAACTGATGCAAATTCTGTTCTTGTACTTTTCCATAAGTTGATTGTCTTTGCTTCATATTTTCCATGTTTACATTTACAGGTTTCACCAGCTTTTGATGGAACATCTATCCTATCACATTCAGGACACATACCTACATTATATATGATTTCTCCAGAATCTGGTTCATATTCTGGTATTCCTCTTAACATGTTTAGTAGAACTGATTTTCCAGATCCACTTCTTCCTAGAATACCTAATACTTCTCCTTCTTCAATATTAATGCTGATGTTATCAAGTACTGCTTCATTATCGAAGATTTTTGTAACATTTTTTACTTCTATAAAACTCATTATTTAGCACCTAATGTTTTTTAGATATATTATCTTAATTTATAATTAAAAAATTTAGTTCTATGTTATCCAAACTTTATTAATTAATATTTTGTAATTTATCTATAATATATTTAAAGATGTTTTACCCACAATAGTACTATTTAGTATGAATTGTATGAAGTAATTATATCTATTGATAACATAATCTGTAACTATTTATCATAACATTTTTATTAGATTATTTAAATATATTATAGCAAAGATATTTTTTATTATCATTAGAGTTGAATTATAATTCTTGCAATAAAATTCTAAAATGGGAGGTATTATATGCTTACATCAGTACAGAAGGAAATATTACAAAGTTTAATTAATTTATACAGAAAATCTAAATGTACTTCGGTTAAATGTGAAAATATTGCACAGTTAATGGGTAGAAACTCTGGAACTATCCGAAACCAAATGCAGTCCTTGCGTAGTTTAGGATTGGTAAAAGGTGTTCCAGGCCCTCGTGGTGGATATAAACCAACACTTGAAGCCTATCACACATTAAACATACAGGATGATCCTTGTGAAATACATGTACCTATATATGTCAATGGAACATCAATACCTGATATCTCTGTTAATAAAATTGAATTCAATAGTATATTAAAACCTGGTGATTGTGAAGCAACAATTTCCGTCTTAGGGGATATTAAACAACTGGATTTGGATGATGAAATAAAAATTGGTCCAACTCCTGTAAATAACTTAACTGTAACTGGGACTATTGTGGGAAGAGATGATGTTGACAATGTATTACTTCTTAAAACAGACAGTATACAAAGCGTACCTAATATAAAAATTAAAGATATTGCAACAACTGATGTCATAACAATTAATCCTGAGGATAATATAGCTGATGTAGCAGAACTTCTCATATCTAATGAAATCAAAGGTGCTCCTGTTGTTAATAATGGAAAAATAATGGGAATTGTCATGTTTAAGGAAATTGTTAAGATGATTTCTGAAAAGGTATTTGAAATAAGGGCAAAAAGTTTTATGGATTCGCATGTAATAACAGCTTCCGATAATATATCATTAATGAGGGCAATGGATATGATGTATCAGAATAATCTTTCCTTAATGGTATTGCTTGATGAAAATGATGAAATTTCAGGTGTTGTTTCATTTACAGATATTCTAGAACGCTTGGTTATAGCATAAATTAAATTATTTTTTTATTTTTTTACACATACTTTTTTTTACAAAAATTTTATTTGGAGGTTATTTTTTTTATGAAAGTCAAACATTTAGAAATCAAAAAGGATATGAAGATTTCTGAGTTCATGGATCAATTAGAATCATCAGGAGTTTTAGGTTCTCGAAGAATATCTCATGCAACAGAATTATTAGCAGAATCTTTCAAAGATGAAGATACTAAAGTATTTTTAAGTATAGCGGGACCTATGGTTCCGGGAGGCTTAAGAAAAGTAATAAGAGATCTTATTGACATGGGATATATTGACCTAATCGTATCTAGTGGTGCTAATCTTACACATGATTTGGTTGAATCATTTGGTGGAAGACATTATGGTGGAATTCAAGCTGATGATGAACAATTATTTGAAAGTGGTATTGGACGTATAGGTGATATATTTACAAAATCCGATGATTTTGAAGTTTTTGAAGAGCAAATACAGAAAATATTTGCGAAAATCAATGAAAAATATACAGTAATATCAATTAAAGATTTTATATATGAGATTGGATTATTAATAGATGATGATGAATCAATAATACGTACTGCAGCATTAAAAAATGTACCTATATTTGCACCAGGAATTATTGACTGCATGATTGGACTTCAATTATGGATTTATTGTCAAGATAATGATTTTACATTAAGTTCTGTAGGTGATATGGCTGATTTGTCTGATTTTGTATATGATTCTAAAAAAGTCACGGCATGTATGTTAGGTGGAGGTCTTCCTAAACATTATACATTGGCTTCCAATATTCTAACCGGGGGTATTGATGCAGGAATACAAATAACACTTGATAGAAGTGAAGGTGGAAGTCTCAGTGGTGCACCACTTGAAGAGGCAAAATCCTGGGCAAAAGCAAAAGCAGGTTCAAATCTTGTAACCGTTGTGGGTGATGCTACCGTATTGTTTCCATTGATTGTAGCAGGTACATTAGATAAGATATAGGAGGTTTTTCAATAATTTTTGAATTAATTTGTTTTGCATTGTCAGGATTTTTCATGAAATTATCAGATGAATTTATGGATACTAAAGAAAATAAGGTAATAGCTATAATTACAGGCATACTTTGTGTATTATTTACTATATTGGTTTCAGTTAATAATGGGGATGCAACGTGTATATTTTTAAGTATTCTCTTTGGAACATTTATTGCAGGTAAAATTGATACAGTAAATCATCTAATATCTTCAATATTGCTAATTGCTCTATTATTATTTTTAGGAGTTCCATCATTTAGTTGGTATTGTCTTTTATTTTGTATAATAGCTAATTATATTGATGAGAAAGGAAATGATATGTCTGATGAAATTGATGAAAAAGAAAATGGGAAAAAAGGATTATTTTATAAATTTTTCAAGTATCGTTATACTCTCAAAGTTGTGGTATTGATATTATCATTACTAGGACTGTTTAAATTATTATATCCAAATTCAATATTGGGAGGATTAATGGTATTTGCACCAGTAACAATTATTTACTTGTATGCATTTGATTTAAGTTATGAATCTGTAAACTTAATCTTTGATCGTATCTATGATTTCTTCTAATGTTTTTCTAGGATTGTCTGAGTTATAGATGCTTCTTCCAATTATTGCACCATCAGCATATTGGAGTGTTTCCTTGGCAGTTCCTCCCTGGAATCCTACACCTGGTGAGATGATTGTCGCATCTGCTCCCACTATTTCTCTTATTTTTTTAAGTCTATCTATTTTTGTTGCAGGTGCTACATAATTCTTTATGCCTAATTCTACGCCCATAGCTGCAATATCTAATGATACTGCCTTTATGAATTTGTCAGCTCCTGGATGTGACATTTCTGTAAGTAAAAATATTTCTTTATCCAGTTTTTCTGCAGCATTTATACATGCTTCAACACTATCTTCACCTGTAAATCCATGTACAATTATTGCATCTGCTCCCCAGTTTAATGTTGTTGTTACTATTTTTTCATTTGTTGCATCGATGTCTGCAACTTTAAAATCTGCAATGATTTGGACATCGTATTTTTCCTTAATATCTCTGATTATTGAAGGTCCTTCAGCTAGTGTAAGGGGATATCCAATTTTTATTGTATCCAAGTAATCAGTTACATCGTCTATAATTTTGAATGCTTCCTCTTTTTTTTCTACATCTAATGCTAGGATGATATTGTTTTTGAATTTCATATTTATTTTTTTTATATTTTTTTTAATAAATTTATTTTCATTAATTTAACTTATTAATTAATTTTATTTATAGCAATATCTTTATTACTTATATTCTTATTTTTATTATTTTTATTATATTTTTTTTAATTTATTATTCAAGTATTTTTTATTTTATTATAAAATTTTATTATTTAAATTAAAAAAATTTTTTAGTTCATATGTCTCTTTGGATTATTTTTATGTTTTTATTTTTATAAAACTAAGAATTTTAAACATATTTATTTGTTTTAATTAAAAATAGCTCTTTTTGTTATTTCATTTCATAATATTTGAACATTTTTTAATTTCTTAATTATTTTAATATAAAATTAATAGATTTTATTTTTTTAAAATTACTTTTTCTTTGATATTGTATTTTTAATATAATAATTGCTTAAATTTTTATAAGACTAAACTTTGTTTTTCATGGCTTAAAATTGCATAAATTTTAAAATTTACTTTATTTTGAAAAAATAAAGTTTAAATATATTATTTAATATAGATATAATTAATATTTTATTTATCAAATAGAATTTCTTTGAATGAGTAGAATATTTTTATATTATTTTAAAATGGAGGAAAATTTAACATGCACATTATGGAAGGTTACTTGCCACCATTTTGGTGTGCTGTATGGTTCGTTATCTCTGCAATAGTTGTAATTTATGGTATAATGCAAATAAAAAAAGCAACTGCTGAGAATGATGATGCATTACCATTACTTGCACTTTCAGGAGCATTCATGTTTATTTTATCATCATTAAAAATGCCATCTGTAAGTGGAAGTTGTTCCCACCCTTGTGGAAATGGTTTAGGTACAGTATTCTTTGGTCCAGCAGTAACCGCAGTATTATCAGTAATAGTATTATTATTCCAAGCTATATTATTAGCACACGGTGGATTAACAACACTCGGAGCAAACATTTTCTCAATGGGTATTGTAGGTCCAGTATGTGGTTACGTAGTTTGGATAGCACTTAGAAAAATGAATTTATCTGCACCAATTTCAATATTCTTTACAGCATTTGTAGCAGATTTAATGACCTACGTAGCAACTTCTGTTGAATTAGCTTTAGCATTCCCAGGAGCAGATATGGGAGCTACTTTCGTAGCATTCTTAGGTATATTTGCATTAACTCAAATACCTTTAGCTATAGCAGAAGGTCTATTAACAATGGTTATTTACAACTACATCCAAGATGCAAGACCAGATATTCTTGTAAAATTAGGTGTAATTAGTGAACAAGAAGCAGGAGCTAATTAAAATGGATTGGAAAAATATCGGTATATTAATAATAGTAGCAATCTTAATAGTTGCTCCATTAATTATCTTCAACGGTCACGGTGAAGATGATGGTTACTTTGGTGGATCCGACGATCAAGGTGGACAATATATTGAAAAAAATAACCCTAACTATAAAGTATGGGCAACACCTATATGGGAACCACCTAGTGGTGAAATAGAAAGCCTTTTATTCTGTCTACAAGCAGCTATTGGAGCTATCATTATTGGATTTATATTTGGCTATTGGTATGGCGGAAAAAAAGCAAAAAAACAACAATAATTATGTTATTATTTTAACATAATATTTTTTTTAAAATTTTTTTTTTGAGTGGTGAAAAATGTCGATTTTTGAAGATACGTTAGATCATCATACTATGCATAATGAACTAACTAATACTAATATTTATTCTAAAGTAATCTTTGCTATTACAGCAATACTTTTAAATTTAGTTTCTGGGTCTCCAATTATGCCTTTTTTAATATTTTTGCTATGTTCGTTTTTAATCATATTTAAAGCTAAGATTCCAGCAACTTTTTATGCAACTTTCATGGCTATACCTATAGGTTTTGCAGTTTTATCAGGAATATTTTTAGCATTTTTGGGTACTGGTCCTCATATTTGGGATTTAGGATTATTTGGTATAGGATTAACTAAAGGTGGAATTAACCAAGCATTATTAGTATTCTTTAGAGTACTTGGGGGTGTAGCAGCATTAGGATTTTTAATTTTAACTACTCCTATGAATCGTATATTTGCTGTGTTCCATGACTTACATGTACCATCAATATTAACTGATTTGGCTATATTAATGTACAGATACATTTTCTTGTTCTTAGATGTAACAAGTACAATGTATAACTCTCAGAAAACTAGGTTGGGATATCATAGTTATATGAGCTGGATGAATTGTCTAGCTTCATTAGCTGGAATGGTATTTATAAGAACTTGGGAACAAGGGGAAATTTCTTATAAAGCTCTTGCTTCCAGAGGATACAATGGACAATTAAACATGATTCGTGATGGGGATTCAATTAAAGACATACCTATATTACATTGGATATTAATAATAATATTTATAGTAATAGTTGTACTGGGAATCCTTTACTTTGGTTCAATGAATTTATATGCAATTTAAACATAAAGGAGATTAAGTTATGGTAGCAATATTAGAAGTTAAAGATTTATATTATAATTATCCTGATGGTACTGAAGCAATCAAAGGTATTAATTTTAAAGTAGAAGAAGGGCAGATGATTTCAATTTTAGGTCCTAATGGTGCTGGTAAAAGTACTTTTTTCTTGCACTTTAATGGTATTATCGAACCAACTTCTGGTGAAATAATTATTGAAGGAAAAACATTAAAATATGATAAAAAAAGCTTACTGGAAGCTAGGGCTAAAGTAGGGGTTGTATTCCAAAATCCTGATGATCAATTATTTGCACCAACAGTATTTGAAGATGTGGCTTTTGGACCAATGAATATGGGACTTGATGAAGAAGAAGTAAAACAACGTGTTGAGGAAGCACTTGAAGTTGTGGGAATGTCTGAATATGCTCATAAAGCACCACATCACTTAAGTGGTGGACAGAAAAAACGTGTAGCTATTGCAGGTATATTATCCATGAGGCCAAAAGTAATGGTTTTAGATGAACCAACTAGTGGGCTAGATCCAAATGGAGCATCTGCTATAATGCAACTATTATATGATTTGAATGCTGATGGTATGACTATCATAGTTTCTACACACGATGTAGATTTAGTTCCAATGTATTCAGATAATATTAATGTTTTAAGAAAAGGTAAAATATTAAAACAAGGAAACTGTCGTGAAGTATTCGGTGACAAAGAAGTAATTGAACAAGCTGATTTGAGATTACCATGGGTAGGTCAAATATTTGAAATGCTTGAAGAAAAAGATAATATTACTTTCTCAGAGAGTAATTATCCTTTGACAGTTGCTGATGCACGTAAAACATTACTAGAAAAATTATAATTTTTTCTAATCTATTTTTTTTAACAATGATAATTTTCGAATTATCATTTTCTTCACCACTCTTATTAATTTATTATTTTGAGGTATTATTAGTATTATTTTATTAATTTATTACTCAATTATCCTAAATTTAATACAATTTTTATTTTTAAAATCAGATTTTATAATATTATATGCATGTCTTATTTTTTAATTTATTATTTTATTAAAATGCAATCTTATTTTTTTTAGATTTTTGATGAATATTTCAAAGATTAAAATCTTATCTAAAAAAATAATTTTTATTGGTATTAATTGATGTTGTTTTACTTTACAAAACATAATATACTATAAAAATTAAATATTACATACAGTATAATAATTTAAAAATAATATATAACTAATTCTTATCAATCATTAATGTAAAAATAAACTAAAGGAGGAAGAGTATGTCAAATAAATTCGATGAAGATATATTTTATAATGTTATAAAAAAACTGGGAAATTCAGTAGACTATGCTGATATACGAGTGGGCGAATCAATAAACAATAGTATTGTAATGAAAGATCATAATATTGACAATATAGATTCTGGAAGTAATTATTCAATAGGAATAAGAGTACTGCAAAATGGTGCATGGGGATTTTCATATACCAATGACATTAATAAAGTCAATGATATTGCACAACGTGCAACACTACTTGCTAATCAGTTATCCAGTGATGTTAAGTTATGTGAAATGGAACCTAATGAAGATATAGTAAAGACTAAAGCCAAAATCAACATAGAAGATGTTGATGTTGAAGATAAAATTCAACTGGTAAAAGAGGCAGACCAAGCAGCTAACTTGGATGGTATTGTAAGTTCAAACATTACCCTTTCAGAGGCAGAATCCACATCGCTACTATTAAGTACTGATGGTACTGATATCAAGTCAAAAAATAGTAGGGTGGTATTGTCAATGAATACTGTGGCAAGTAATGGTCAAGATTTACAATTTGCACATGAAAGCCTGGGTGGCGTACAAGGATTAGAATTAATAGAAAATGCAGACCTTGAAAAATTTGGAAGAAAAATATCAGAAAAATCAATAAGTTTGCTTGACGCAAAATCCGCTCCATCAGGACAATTTCCGGTAATATTTGATCCAGTACTAACAGGAGTATTTATACATGAAGCATTAGGACATGCATCAGAAGCAGATATTATTCTAAGAAATGATTCAATATTAAAGAATAAACTTGGACAAAAAATAGCATCGGACCTTGTAACAGTTGTAGATGATGCAACAAGGGAAGATGGATTCGGATATTTTGCATATGATGTGGAAGGTTCAAACTCAAATAAAACTACTCTCCTGGAAAATGGAGTTTTTAAATCAGTATTAAGCTCTAGAGAAACTGCACAAAAACTAAATGTTGAAAACAGTGGAAACGCAAGAAGTAATATAACTGATAAACCATTAGTAAGAATGAGTAACACTTACATAAAACCAGGGGATTCATCATTTGATGAATTACTAGAAAACCTAAAAGATGGAATATATCTAAAAGGTTCTCGTGGAGGACAAGTCGATACTGGTAAAGGACAGTTCCAATTTAATGCAGTAGAAGCATACAAAGTCGAAAAGGGTCAGTTAACTGATCATCTAAAAGATGTATCATTATCTGGAAATACTTTGGACATACTGCAGAATGTAACGGGAGTAGGATCTGATTTCAAATTAAGTGTTGGATACTGTGGTAAAGATGGTCAAACAGTTCCTGTAGGTGATGGTGGTCCTCATATAAGTATTAGTAATGCAATCGTAGGTGGAGCCCTATAATGAATAATATAAATATTACCAGAGATGATGAAGAACTTGCACTGAGAATTGTAAGAGAAAACATAACATCTTACTTAAATGATAAGGAATATGTACCTAATGCTGAGTTTCCAGAAATATTTAATGAAGAAATGGGAGTATTTGTAACACTTAATAAAAAAGGTTCATTAAGGGGATGTATTGGATACATAGAAGCATATGAACCATTAATAGATGCACTTCTTGATTTATCATTAGCATCTGCATTTGATGATCCACGATTTGCACCAGTGACAAAAGAGGAAATTAATGATATAACAATAGAAATTAGTCTACTTTCAAAACCACAACTAATAAAAGTAAATGAATATGATGAATATCTTAATCAGATAGAAGTTGGGGTTGATGGCTTAATTATAGAAAATGGATATTATAGAGGAGTATTTCTACCGCAAGTGCCAATAGAACAAAATTGGAATATACTTCAATATCTAGAAAATTTGGGTTATAAGGCTGGAGCATCAGCAAATTTATGGAAAAAAGAATCAACCAAGATATACAAATTCCAAGCACATGTATTTGAAGAATAAAATAGATAGGAGGATAAAATTATGAAATTACCACAAATTCCTACTCCGGATGAATTAATAGATAAGGGATTTAACCGTGCAAGTAAAGCAGCTTCTAAAGTAAGAAGCTCTAAATTACATCCAAGAGTAAAGGGTATGAGAATAGAAGAAGTACGTGTACAAACAGCATGTGAAACAATTAACAGTACTTTAAATAGAATAATTACAGAAACACCTATAATAGAAGAATTACCGGAATTCTATCAGGATTACATAGATATAGTTGTTGGAGTAGATAGATATAAACATTCATTAGGTGCAGTTTACTGGGCATTAGGTGTATTAAAACAAATAGAATCACAATACACATCTAAAATTAGAAAATCAGATTCACTCAGTGCAATACCTATACGAAAAGAAGCATTTGGTAGGATAGCATCAGTAGTCAATAGAATAGAAGATGAATTGGACTTCTTAGATTATGCAAAACGAGAATTAAAAAACATGCCAAATATTAATTTTGATGCAATTAGGGTAGTGATTGCAGGATTTCCAAATGTGGGAAAGTCAACATTATTAAATAATATTACAGATGCAAGTCCAAAAGTTGCAAATTATCCATTCACAACACAAGGATTGCAAATAGGTAATTATGAAATGAATTGGAGAAAATATCAAATCATAGATACGCCTGGATTGCTGGACAGATCAATTGAAGATATGAATGAAATAGAATTAAATGCTATAGCCGCATTAGAACATCTGGGAAATATGATAATATTCATATTTGATCCTTCAGAAACATCAGGATTTTTAATGGAAAATCAATTCATGTTGTATGAAGAAATCAAAAAATATTTTGAAACTCCAATGATATGTCTTTTTAATAAAACGGACCTATTGGAAAATGATGATGTGATAAATGAATATTCTCAAAGAATTGAAGATCCAATCTTCAAGACAAGTATTCATGATTATAGTCAAATGGATAATATTAAAAAAGTAATAGAAGATATTGGAAAATCATGTTCACAAGAAGATGAATTTACAAGATATCTTGAACAATTAGAAAAAAAATAACCTCCTTCATTTAACTTTTTTTAATTTACTTTTGTTTACTAAAATAGCAAAGCTTTATAATAACTTACGCCCTAATTATTATTATATAATTAAAATTATATCAAAAATTTTCTAAAAAATTAAATTCACAGGTCGGATAAAAATGGTAAACAGATATGTAGATTCAAAAGATAAAAAAGAAGAAGAAGTAATTGATGTTGAATCAGAAGTTGAAGAAACAAAATGTGACTGTCAGGATGAAGCTGAAGCTGATGAAGAAGTAGAAGCTGAAGCTGATGAAGAAACTGAAACTGATGAAGAAACTGAAGCTGATGAAGAAGCTGAAGAAAAATTCGACTACAGAGTATACGGTAAAGAAACAGTAGAAGAAACAAAAAATATGGCAGAAAACTTCTTTAATGACGTAGTAAATACGCTTAAGTCAAAACAAACAGAATGGAATAAAACAATAGCAGATTACACATCAAACAAACCATCAGCAGATCTTTATGAATATGAAGATGAATTAATAATCAAAGTGGATTTACCAAGAGTTGAAAAAGAAAATATTGATATTAAAATGTCAACAGAATCTGTAGAAATTGAAGCAGAATTCCCTGATGATTTAGAAGATGAATCTGATGTTAAAATATTAAGAAGAGAAAGATGTTCTGGTAAAACTAAAACAATAGTTTACTTACCTGTAGAAGTAGATATCAAAGATGTTAAAGCATCCTTTGAAGATTATGTATTAACAATTACATTACCAAAAATACACGGTAAAAAAGTTGATGTTGAAATAGTATAAATTTCAATCAACATTTTATTTTTTTTTCTTTCAGCTCCAATCTTAAATTATTAATTCTAGTTTTTCCATAATTTATATTAATATAATTAGCAGTGATAAAATGAAACCATATGTGATATTAATAGGATCCGCTTCTGGAATAGGTAAGTCAACTATTGCATCTGAAATTTCAAATAAACTTGGAATAAAATATTTACTTGAAAGTGACTTTATAAGAGAAGTAGTACGTGGAGTAATCGGTGCAGATTATGCACCAGCATTACATAGTTCATCATACAATGCATACTCTACATTAAGGGATGTGTCAAATTATGATACTCATGAGAAACTCATAGAGGCAGGCTTTGAAGAACATGCATCCTTTGTTATACCTGCAATAGAAAATGTAATCAAACGTTCAGTAAAAGATAAGGAATCAATAGTAATAGAGGGAGTACATCTAATCCCCGGACTAATAAATGTACAACAATTCATGAATGATGCAAATGTACATTTCTTTATTTTAACAGTAGATAAGGAAGAACATCAGAAACGTTTTATTAAAAGAGCAATAGCAATAAAACGTGGAGGACAACAATTAGATTACTTTGAAGAAAATAGAATAATAAATGATGACTTGATAAAAAAAGCAAATCATTTAAATATTCCAGTTATTGATAATAGTAATCTTGAAAAAGCTGTAAAGAAAATATTAGGTTACATTAATGAAGTTCAACAAGAGATCTTTCTTCGACATGATATTAACAATATAAATACAGAGCGAGAAATAATAACAAAATATGGTGGCCGAATAACAGATATCTCCTATTATATATCTGATTTTAAGGAGCCATTGAAGAGAATTGTAACAAACTATGATGATGACAATAGTTCTTCAAGATTTATAAATAATATAGAATCAAATATGAAAGATAAATCATCTCTTGAAACATTATATAAACTATCTGATAATATTCATAGCCATACAATATGTGCTCCAGATGAAGAAAGTTTAAAGAATATAATAAGCGAATTGGATAATCATGGATTCTTATATAATGAAAACTTAATTAAAAGTAAATTAAAAGAAAATAAAGGTGATTGAATGGATGAAAATAATATGAAAAAGGAAGTTATGATGTCTGACTGTCCGGTATGTGGAAAAAGTAAAACATTAGAAGTAAAGACCAGTACAGATAATATTCCCTACTTTGGTGATATACTGGAAACATCTGTTTACTGTAATGAATGTGGATACCAATCATCAGATAGTATATCATTAGAACATAATGAACCTTCAAGATATACTTTAACAATTAATGATACTAAATTAGATTCGAGAGTTGCAAAGTCACAAACTGCTACAATAACCATACCTGAACTTGGACTTAAGGTTGAACCAGGACCAAAATCACAAGGTTTCGTATCAAATGTGGAAGGTATACTAAACAGATTTGAACAAGCAGTTGCAAGGGCACTTACACTTGAAGGTGAGAATATTTCTTCTGAAGTTGAAGATAATGCAGTTAATATATTAGAATGCATAACTCATATAAAAATGGGTGAATTGGAAACGATATTAATATTGGAAGATCCATTTGGTAATAGTATAATTGATGATGATGATGCAGAATATGAAGTATTAACACAAGAAGAAGCAGATGCTCTTCAAACAGGATTTACAATGATAGATCAATAATGGATGGTGAATAGATATGTCAGTTTTGGATGTTATGGAAAAAAGATACAGTGTAAGAGGATTTACAGATCAACAAGTAGAAGATGAAAAATTACAAAAAATATTAAAGGCAGCTCAAATTGCTCCAACAGGAGTAAATGCACAGGCATTTACAATATATGTCATAGACACTAAGAAAAATGAGGAAGTCTTGCATGATGTTGCAGGTTGGGATTGGTTTTTTGAAGCACCAATAATCATTGCAGTTGTTGCAGATTATGATAAAGCATGGACAAGAAAATGGGATGGAAAAAATATAGCTGATATAGATGCGACAATTGTTATGGATCATATAATTTTGGAAGCAACAGAATTAGGATTAGGAACTTGTTATATTGCAGCATTCCATGAAGAACCATTAATAGACTTATTGGATTTGCCTGATAATCAAAAACCTGTTTTATTAACGCCATTAGGTTATCCTAATGCCGAACCTCGTGGCACCGATAGAAAAAGTTTAGATGAATTGGTAAAATACATCTAAATATTTCTCTTATTTCTTTTTTTATTTAATAATCATATTTCTTCGGTTAATTTCAAAAATACCTATTAAATAATATCTTAATACATATACAATTAATATTATTCCAATTGTTGTTTCTATAAATAGCTCATAATCCATATAACTTAAGTAAATATTGATGCTAGTTAAATAATTCATAAGTTTCAATGTTGTAATTGCATTTATCACTACGGGAAATGTATATGCTGCATATGTTGGATAAACAGGATATTTGAAATATGTGATGAATTTGTATAAGACAAAAATATAGAAGATCTTTGTCAAGACATACATTCCTATGGCAAAATTGACATTGATGGGAGTTACACTGGATAGATAACCAACTGCACAAAGACTTACTGGTGCTGCATAAACACCAATTATTGGTTTTACAGGTTCATTGACGGGTATTTTCAAGTACCGGTAACTGACAATCAATAACACTATGGCTACACATGCAAAACTAAACCAAAATGCTATTGTACCCCATGATTGCTTATTGTATAATGGTGCGGTAATTGCAATCATCTGTATGCCTGCAAAGACAACAAATGATCCTGCAGTGAAATTTTCTAGTTTAAAATGTAGTACAAACTTCCAAACATAATTAATCAGGAAGAATACATGTAGAAGAATAGCAAAAATCCATAGGTAGAATGAGGCATTCATTCCAATATATGGTTCTATATGATTTGCTATTAACATCAATGCCATGGAAAATGTTGCTATAATGCTTGCAAGTATTGGATTATTCAAATCTTCCTTAAAATATTTTGGATAGTATATTAACTTTAATACAACAAACAGAATCAGGATTATTGCTATTGCAGCACAAATATCTCGACTATGTGTAAGATAATCATGTAGTAAGTTACCCATAGCCGCTATACCTAATATTATACCTCCAATGGAGATAGGTATTCGTTCATAATTTTCCTTCATATAAAAATTTCCTATATTATTTAGTATAAGATATATAAGGCAATTAAAAAATAATTTTTGTAACTGTGGTGGTGAAAAAAAGTTAAAAATATAATTTATTCAATATTAGAATAAATCATCTTCGTCTTGTGTATCTGGTTTATCATTTAGTTTAAGTGTTGCTTTGACATCCATACTTAAAGCATCACAATCAGCTTTTATTGCATCTAAATGTTTTAGTATTCTTATTTTTTCTTCATTGATTCTTTCAATGTTTGTGTATGGGTATGTTGATTCTTTTAACATTTCATATTCAACTGTAGAATAGGGGTATTCATTTAATTGTTTACATACATTTGCTAATACGTCACCTAAGAATTTGTTCATTTCCACTTTTACTCGTTCTCTTATCATCTTATCGTCATCTAAGTGTTCTTTCATAAGACGTACTACTTCTGCTTTAGCAAATGGTAATTTTTCTTCATCTTCCGTATATTCGTCATCTTCTGTATATTCTTCTTCTGAAATTGTATCAATTTCTTTTTCTTCAACTTCTGTTTCTTCATTAAATTCTTCTTCGAATTCTGACATTTTTTTTACCTCACGTTTATTGTAATAAAAGTCGAATTGTCTTAGGGTATATTTTTTAATACTTATGATTAAGAATATACTTCCAATTCTTATTAATATTTATGATTTACATTATTAATAAATGTATGTAAAATAATCTCTTTTTCTGTCTATAATTATTACTAGTTTTAATGAAAATAGAAATATATTTATATGTATTTTATGTAAGTTAGAATATTATATTTTTATAATGATAAATAATATGACAGATGCATATAGGCCATTAATAAAATGCTAAAAAAGAAAGGTGTGATTAAAATAATTAAATTTTCAATTAATTATTTTGATAATTATGATATTATTATATGATATCTAATCCGAGATCTAAAGATTTAGTGCTGTTTGTAATAAAGCCACTTGAGATAACATCTATGCCAAGACCTGCATAATCCATTATATTATCCGGAGTAATTCCACCACTAACTTCAATAATAACATCATCTCTAAGTCTGCGTTTTACAAGAGCATCCACAACAGCTCTAATCTCATCAGGATTCATATTATCCAACATTACAATATCTGCACCAAACATTGCAGCACGGATAGCATTATCCAAGTCTTCAACTTCAATTTCAATTTTCTTAGTAAAGCTAACCTTTTTCTTTGCTAGTTCAATAGCATCAATAACATTTCCAACAACTTGTATATGATTGTCCTTAATCAACACACAGTCATCTAATTTAAATCTATGTGTATCCCCTCCACCAATTTCAACAGCCTTCTTTTCAAGCTTTTGAAGACCAGGAGTAGTCTTACGAGTACATGCAACACGAATATCCGGATTAATTTCATGAACTTTTTTACAAGTATTATAAACAACCGTAGCAATTCCACTAAGATGCATTAAATAGTTCAAAATACTTCTCTCAAGCATTAAAATATCACGGGCATTTCCTTCAAATTCAAGTATGATATCACCCTTAGAAATTTTATCACCATCAAGAAAACTAGCAGATATATCTAAACCAAAAGATTCAATAATATAATGAGCAACATCCATACCTGCAAGAATACCATCTTCCTTTGCAATAATTTCGGCCTGTGCCCATTTGTCTTCACTAACTAAACTATTGGTTGTAATGTCTTCAAATCCAATATCGTCAAAAATATTTTCAATAATTCTATTGTCACTAAATATTGTCATACAACAATCCCCATCAAATAATTATTTCTATTAATATTTATCTTTAAAAAAGTAATTATTTTTTGTTTTTTTAAAAGAATAAATAAGGTAAAAAATAAAAATAAAAATATATATTAAGAAATTGTATGGGAGGATATATTATTATAGAATTAACATTTTTAGGAACAGCATCAGCAATTCATACTAAAAATAGAAATCATTCCTCAATAGTAGTGAAAATTTCGGATAAAACAGTATTATTGGATTGTGGCGAATCTACTCAAAAACAATTAATGTATGCAAATATCAGTCCGATGAAAATAGATATTATATTCATAACACACCTTCATGGGGATCATATATTAGGACTTCCAGGACTCCTTCAATCAATAGCATTCAGGGGAAGAACAGAACCCTTACATATTTATGGACCTAGGGGGATTGATGATTTAATATATCATATAAGACAATTAGGATACTCTTTAATTGGTAATAATATAATTACCCATACAATCAGCGAAGATGGGATAGTCTATGAAGATGATCATTTTATGGTTGAAGCAAAACAAATGAAACATACTGTCATAGATTATGCATATAAAATAGAAGAAAAACGAAAACCAAAATTCATAAAATCAAAAGCATTAAAACTAGGAATACCAGAAGGTCCTTTATTTGGAAATTTACAGCGAGGTGAATCTATTGAATTAAATGGAAAAATCATCAATGCAAGCCAAGTTTTAGGACCCCCACGAAAAGGAATAAAAATGGTATTCAGTGGAGATACAATACCTCAAGAATCAATGATTGAATTTTCAAAAGATGCTGATTTACTAATACATGAAGCAACATTTGCTAATGAATCAAAGGATAAGGCAGATGAATATGGTCATAGTGTAGCAGAAGATGCTGCTTTAATAGCCAAGGAAGCTAATGTAGAACAGTTGGTATTAACGCATCTATCAAATAGATATACAAATTCTGATGAACTAACACAAGAGGCCAAAAAATATTTTGAAAATGTAGTATATGCAGATGATTTTATGACCGTAATCATAGAAAATAAAAAACCTGTCAAAATTATTAATGCAAATGAAAAACAAACCAAACAACAGGAGAAGTAATAAAATGTCCTTATTTAATAACATACAAGTAAATCCTAATGTAATACCATTTATCCAAAAAGGAGAAGGTGTGGGAATAGTAAAAGTAAATGGAGTAGGTAAATGCTCTGCAATAATAAGACAAAATCAGGTAGTCATGGATTCATATGAATCCAATAACAATTCAATAGTATTGCCAATACAACAAATAGTATTCCTGGATTATAAAGAAGGAAATTTCATAAACGAACCTAAAATGACGATTGGAATGCCTGATGCACAATTTGAATTAGCTGGTGTGGATAATAATGATGATGAATTTAAAAGATTTTTTGACACATTGTTAAATATTAAGAATAATGAACCTAGAATCAATCAGTCAAGACAAACAAATAATCAACAAACAAAATCATCCTCCAATAAAAGTAATGACAAAAATTCCAAGTTACAAACACCAATAGATAAGAAATTAAATTCACAAACACCTAAGGATAAGGGACCTATGCCACAGCCATATCCACATATTACAAATCCTAACAAATTACCACCACAACCAAAGAACTATGAAACAACTTCAAGTCCTGAATTTAATCAGACAAATCCATTGAATGACTATGAAAATTCAGAAATTACAGAAGAAACACAAACAATCCAAATAGATCCTGCAGATGAAATAAGAAAATACTATCAACTAAAAGAAGATGGAATTATAACAGAAGAAGAATTTAATCAAAAGAAAAAACAATTATTGGAATTATAATTAAATTTTTTTCATCTCCTGAATCAATAACATTTTTTTTCATATTTTTTTTTAAGAAACTTTTCTAATTAAAAAAAATAATAATATTGAATAATAAAATTAAGTATATAGAATTTTTATAAAAAATTAAAAATAAAACAAACCATTATTTAGGTGGATAATAGAAAATGAACATTCCATGGGTAGAAAAATACAGACCACAAACACTTGATGACGTAGTAGGACAAGAACAAATAGTAGAACGTTTAAAAAGATATGTTGAAGAAAATTCCATGCCTAACATAATGTTTACAGGATCTGCAGGTGTTGGAAAAACAACATGTGCATTAGCATTAGTAAAAAGTTTACTTGGAGAGTACTGGCAACAAAACTTCCTAGAATTAAATGCATCAGATGCAAGAGGAATAGACACAGTTAGAAATGAAATAAAAAACTTCTGTAAACTCAAAGCTGTAGGAGCACCATTTAGGATAATCTTCTTGGATGAAGTAGATAACATGACCAAAGATGCCCAGCAAGCATTAAGAAGAGAAATGGAAATGTACACAAAAACATCCTCCTTCATATTATCATGTAATTATTCATCAAAAATCATAGATCCAATACAATCCCGTTGTGCAATATTTAGATTTTCACCAATTAAATCAGCACAAATCATAAAACGTTTACAATACATTACAGAATGTGAAGAAATAGAAGCAGAACAATCAGCACTAGAATCAATAGTATACTTTACACAGGGGGACATGAGAAAATCAATAAACATCCTACAAGCATCAACAACCACAGACAATAAAGTTACAGAAGAAACAGTATTTGATGTTATAAGTAGAGCAAAACCAAAAGATGTGCGTAAAATTATTAACAAAGCATTAGATAGGGACTTCATGACAGCAAGGGATTTGTTAAGAGATATAATGATAGTCGATGGAATCAGTGGGGATGATTTAATTACACAATTCTATCAGGAAGTCTCTGAAATGACAAAGGATGGAATCATATCTGAAGAAAACTTTATAAAAATAATGGAATATATGAGTGAATGTGATTATAGAATAAGAGAAGGAGCAAATCCTAGACTTCAACTAGAAGCTTTAATTAGTAAATTTTTAATACTAAACAGTTAAACAGGATGCATCAAATTGAAATGGGTAGAAAAATATGCACCCAAAACGTTGGGTGAAGTACTTGGTAATGCTAAACCAAAAGCAGAAATTGAAGTATGGGCTAAAAAATGGTCTGATGGTCAGCCTCAAAAGCCATTATTACTACTTGGTTCTCCAGGTATAGGTAAAACCACAATAGCACACCTTGTTGGAAAGGAATATTTTTCTGAAACAATTGAAGTAAATGCAAGTGATAAAAGATCCTATGATATACTTAAAAGAAGTATTGGAGAAGCATCCAAAACAAGAAGCTTATTTCATTCAGGATATAAACTTTTAATAATGGATGAAGTAGATGGAATTAATGGTCGTGACGACTCTGGAGGAGTAAGGGCAATAAATGAAACAATAAAAGATACAAAACAACCATTAATAATGATGGCAAATGACCCATACAGCAAAAGATTAACAACAATAAAAAATAAATGTCAAACAATAAAGTTTACTAAAATACATACTAATACAATCAATGCACAGCTTAAGAGAATATGTCAGCAGGAAGATATACATTATGATGTAGAGGCATTAAAACAATTAAGTAAACAATCCAATGGAGACCTGCGTTCAGCAATAACAAGCTTGGAGGCAATTGTGGACAATTCCAAAAAGGTTACAATCGATAGTTTAAATGTAATAAGTCAAAAAGATGGAGAACAAAATGTATTTGACACAGTACGTACAGTACTTAAAAGTAAAACACCCGAACATGTAATAGATGCTATGCGAGTAGAGGCACAGCCACAATTTCTCATAGAACTAATTGCAGAAAATATTCCCCGAGAATATGAACGGGTGGATGAAATAGCAAAAGCATATGAAATGATAGCATTGGCTGATTTAAACCTAGGACGAGCATTCAGAACACAAAATTACACATACTGGAAATATGCATTTTTATTCATGGGACGTGGAGTAGCAGCAGCTAAAAGACAAACTTACAAAAAATTTGCAAGATACACTAATTCCACAGTCTATGCAAGACTATCAAAAAGTAGAAAGAGAAAGAATTTAATAGAAGCAGTAACAACAAAGATGTCTAAAAAACTCCATACATCACCAAAGGAATTAGAAAAACAATTGCCATATTATACAGTATTATTTGAGGATAATGAAGAAGCATATGATTTGAAGGAATACTTTAAACTAGAAGATGAAGAAGTCAAATTATTTCGTTCACGTAAAATACCTGCCTCAGTAGAAAAGAATAGAATCAAACAATTACAGAAAAAACAAAAAGAAGAAGAAAAAGCAATTCAAAAAGCTAAAAAAGAAGCACAGAAAAAAGCTAAAGATAAAACAACTAAAAAAGCTCAATCTTCTAAAACAACAGGTATTGTTAAAGAAGATAATCTTGAGGATAAACCCATCAAGACTAATAGTGAACCAAAATTGGATGATGTTACAGAATCCAAAAAACAAAAAGAGGTTGATGAAAAAACTTCTAATAAAGAGTCATCTCGTGAAAATAATAAAACAACAAAAGTATCTTCTACAGAAAGTACTGAAAAAACAACCAAAGAAGAAAAAGGTGATGAAAAATCATCTAAAAAAGATAAACCAAAATCAAAACAAACAACATTGTTTGATTTCTAACCACCATATTTTTTTTATAATTTTTTGTTAAATTATTGAAATTTTAATCTATAATGATGAACATAAATAATAATTAATTATTAAACTATAATGTGGTAATATTCATGTTTTTTTATGCAGACAATATGGCAAAATATGCATTTTCATCTCAATTGACAGATGATGTAGATGAAGGCTATGCGATAATGGGAATACCATTTGACAGTACAACCAGTTATAAATCAGGTGCACGTTATGGTCCAAATGCCGTCAGAGAAGCATCATATAATTTCGAAGTATATAATCTTAGATTTGACAGGCAATTAACAGCACCTAACTATGATATTGGTGATGTACAGGTAAACTATGGTAATTATCAACAGACAAATCTTATGATAAAAGATACAGTACGTACTGTATTGGAAATGGGACTTACACCAATAGCAATTGGTGGAGAACATACTATAACCAATGGGGTTGTAGGTGCAATAAGGGATTATGATGAAGACCTTTTCTCAGACATGACCATTATACATTTTGATGCACATTTTGATATGAGGGATGAATACTTGGGTGAAAAATATTCCCATGCATCAGTCCTACGTAGAATACATGAATTGAATCCAAAAGAAATTATTCAATTGGGTATTCGTTCTGCTGAATATGAAGAACATGAATATGTAAAACAACAAGAAAATATAACATATTACACAAGCTATCAAATACAAGATAATAAAGAAGAAATATTAAAACAAATAAAAAAAATCAAATCTCCAATATATATTACAGTTGATATTGACGTGCTAGATCCTGCATATGCTCCTTCTGTAGGAACTCCTGCCTCATGTGGAATTACACCACGTGACTTGGAGGATTTTATGCAGGTATTATCACAAAAAAATACAATTGGTTTGGATGTGGTTGAAGTATCATCTGATACTATAGGAGATTCAACAAGTATTAATGCAGCAAAAGTAATATATGACTATTTATGTTTACAAAATTAATTTAAAAAAAATATCATGGTGAAAAGAAGATGTTTCCAGTTACAAGAATGAGAAGAATGAGAACAGATGAACGTATAAGAGCAATGTTTAGACAAACAAGTGTAGGCATTGATGATTTAATATATCCATTATACATTAAAGAAGATGCAGAAGATGGTAAACCTGAAGAGATAAGTACCATGCCGGGTCAATACAGATATTCTGTAGATGATGCAATAGAATTTGCAGGATTGCTTGAAGATAGTGGATTAACATCTGTATTGCTCTTTGGTATTCCTGAACATAAGGACGCTGTTGGAAGTAGTGCATATGATGAGAATGGAATAATCCAACAAACAATAAAAGGACTTAAAGAACAAACAAACCTTGTAGTAATGGGTGATGTTTGTATGTGTGAATATACAGACCATGGCCATTGCGGAATAATTGAAGACCAGTATGTACAAAATGATGAAACATTAAAGTACCTTTCAAAAATTGCAGTAAGCTATGCTGATGCAGGCGTGGATGTAATAGCACCTAGTGACATGATGGATGGAAGAGTCATGGCAATAAGAGATGCATTGGATGATAATGATTATGTCAACACCCCAATATTTTCATATGCAGCAAAATATGCATCTACATACTATGCTCCATTTAGGGATGCAGCTGACTCAGCACCTAGCTTTGGTGATAGAAAATCATATCAAATGGATCCTGCAAACTTTGATGAAGCATTAAGGGAGGTCAAGTCAGATATTGATGAAGGAGCAGATGCAATAATTGTCAAACCAGCATTAGCATATTTGGATGTTTTACGGGAAGTTAAACAACAATTCAAAATGCCTACCATTGCATATCAGGTAAGTGGTGAATATTCCATGATAACTGCAGGTATTGAAAAGGGATATATAACTGAGGATTTACTTGATGAAACCTTACTATCAATTAAACGTGCAGGGGCAGATATGATAATAAGTTATTTTGTACCTCAATTATTAGGTATAGAATAATCTTCCCATAATTCTTCTTTTTTAAATAATAATAATAAACTTAATAACCTACTTTTAACATAAATTAAATTAATAATAAATTATTTTAACTAACTACTAAAATATTCATAATATTTTGAGTAATCAGGAGTAAAAAAATAATATGTTATTAGAAAGTAATGAAATTAGTAAACTGGGAGAAATAGCCACATTATTAGAAGTCAGCGCTTATCCAAAACCAGGAAATGTTCATCGTACACAAGACTTTGAAGACATGAAATATGAAGATTTTCTAATAAGTAGTGTATGCATAGGTCAACCTTTACGAAATGTAACAGAGAAGACCTTTCATTATTATCCAAATCTCATTGATCAAATAAATGTAGGTGAGGATATATTAGGATGTGTAGAACATACCAATCGTTTAGTTAAAACTAATACAAATCTTGGAATAGCATTGCTTTTAATACCATTGGCAGCATCAGTTGCTACAATTACATCTGATGAAAGTATCAATGTACTATCCGGTAAATTGGATTTAATATTAAAATATTCTCAGCCTGATGATGCAATAGCATTTGTTAAGGCAATCATCCTATCGAATGCTGGTGGAATGGATAAGAAGATAGAAAAATATGATGTAAATAATGACAATACAATCAATGACATAATACAAAATAATATAAACTTATTTGATCTATTGGAAATGTCATCTGAGTATGATAAGTTATCCTATGAATTAACTCATAAATTACCAGTATTAACAAAGATAGGTTTCAGTACATATACAGACTTAACAAATCAATATTCTAAAAATGATGCAACATTGGAGCTATACTTGAGAATATTATCAACAACTCCTGATACATTAATATCACGTAAATATGGTGATAAGATAGCAAAAAATGTATCTAATAAGGCAAAATCAATTCTAAAAGATACAGATATTGCAACAGAAGAAAGAAAAGATTCATTGATTGAATTTGATAATTACTTAAGAAGTAAAAAGTATAATCCTGGAACCACTGCTGATTTTACGGCAGCATCCATATTTATTAGTTTAATTCATTATTATTCAACAAAAAATTTATAAATTAAGACATTGGGGGAATGGAATTAGATGCTAGATAAAGTCATAAATGAATTACATTTATATGAAAAAAAATTACTCAACAGTATTGATAAAAATATTGATTCAACTCCTGAAGAAATTGCAGAATCAGAACAAATGCCTGTTAAAGCAGTTACAAGTGCTGCAGGAATGCTTGAAAGTAAGGATATCATCACTGTAGAGAAAAATTCAACAGATAATATTAATCTCTCTGAAGAGGGAGAAGAATATGTATTTAAAGGATTGCCAGAACACAGAATCTTAAAAGCTTTACAGGATTTTGATAGTGAAGGAAAAACGGAAGCAAGTCTAGATGAAATCATTGAAAAAGCAGAAGTTTCAAAACCTCAAATGAACTTTTCCATAGGAATATTGATGAGACATAAATGGGCAACAATGAACAATGGTAAATTATCCTTAACTGATGATGGAAAACAAGTAGATATATCACAATTACCTCAATCAAAATTCCTTAAATATATTCATGACAAAAAGACAGTTGCTGAAGATAAAATACCTGAAGAGTTTGCTGATGTTCGTAAAGAATTTAAGAAAAGAAAAGAACTTTTTGAAATTAAAACTATACAGGACTTCAAATATCATTTAAATGATAAAGGAAAACAAATACTTGAAAAAGGATTTACAATTCAGGATGAAGCAACACAATTAACACATGAACAATTAAAAACAGGCTCCTGGAAAAACTTACATTATAAAGGATATGATATAAACACATCCGTTCCAAACAATTTCCCTGGAAAAATTCATCCACTACAGCAGACAATAGAAGAAATACGTGAAATATTCATTGACATGGGATTTGACGAAGCAAAAGGAAATATCTTGGAATCAGCATTCTGGAATTTTGACATGTTATTCCAGCCACAAGACCATGCAGCAAGAGAAATGCAGGATACATTCTATGTATCCAATCCAAGTCAAGCCAATTTGCCAGATCAAAAATTAGTTGATATGACAAGAGCAGAACATGAACATGGTGGAAACACTGGTTCACAGGGATGGCAATACAAATGGAATGAAGATGTTGCAAAACAAATTGTCTTAAGAACACATACCACTGGGTTATCAGTTAGATATTTATCAGAAAATCAACCACCACTTAAGATGTTTTCTGTAGGTAGAGTATTCAGGAGAGAAACAATAAATTACAAACACTTGCCGGAATTCCATCAAGTTGAAGGAATAGTTGCAGGAGAAGATATGAGTTTCAAAAACTTACTTGGAATCTTAAAGGAATTCTATAGAAAATTAGGTTTCAAGGTAAGATTTAGACCAGCATACTTCCCATATACATATCTTTCAATCGAATCAGAAATTTACGTACCTGAGAAGAAAAGTTGGATGGAATTGGGTGGATCTGGAATGTTCCGTCCAGAAGTTCTTGAACCATTGGGAATTCAAACACAAGTAGCAGCATTTGGTTTAGGAATAGAAAGATTAGCTATGATGAGATATGGTATTGAAGACATAAGAATGTTATATCAAAGTAACATTGGATGGTTAAGACAATTGCCTGTAACAAAAAATATAAAAACATTCTAAATATTTTTCATTGTTAAAAAATGGAGGTTGTAATTATGGTAATCAGTCCATTAGAATTAAATTTACAAGCTATAACAAACACAATAACAGTCTTGGAAAAAGAAAACAAAGATGAAAATATTGAAAAAATTGAAAGTCTAAAAAAAGAAAGGGATAGACTATTAAAAGAATTAAGAGTTCTAGAATAAATATTTTCATGAAATTATTTTTTCTTTATTTTTTTTTAAAATCTATTTTTTTATTATTTTTTAAACAATTTTATTAGGGTGTGAATATGGAATTACTTGTTAGTGTAATAAATCTTGAAGAAGCAAAAGAAGCCATAAAAGGTAAGGCAGATATTCTTGATATTAAAAATCCAAAGGAAGGTTCTTTAGGTGCTAATTTCCCATGGATAATCAAACAAATAAGTGAATATTCTAAAGACATGATAATAAGTACTACAGTGGGAGATGTACCATATAAACCAGGAACTGTTTCATTAGCATCACTGGGATGTGCAGTCTCTGGTTCAAATTACGTTAAGGTAGGTCTCTATGGAACTAAAGATTATAGCCAGGCAAAAGATGTTATGGATGCAGTAGTAAAGACAATAAAGGAATATGATCAAAATATCACAGTAGTTGCATGTGGGTATGCAGATTCATATAATATAGGTTCTGTAGCATCAAATCTTATTCCAAAAGTGGCATATGAATCTGGATGTGATGTTGCAATGCTTGACACCTATGTTAAAGATGGAAGACGTTTAACCGATTATCTGGATAAGACACAGCTTGAAAGTTTTGTCGAAGAATCCCATAATTACAATTTAAAAGTCGCACTGGCAGGATCTGTAAATAATGATGATATGCCTCTTCTTAAAAGTCTTTCCTGTGATATTGTAGGAGTAAGAGGTTGTGTATGTAGTGATGGTGATAGGAATAATGGAGTAGTCTCCAGTAAATTAATACAAGAATTAAAGGATAACATTTAATTACAAAGTATGATAAAAATATTACTAATAGACTAATTATCTTTAAATATTTTATAATAGGAGGGGCAAATATGAGTAAATATTTGGATAAATTAACAAAGGCTGAAGATACATATACATTTGATGATTTTCTTATTAAACCAGGATTATCAAGTATAGAACCGAAAGATGTAAGGTTAGATACACAGGTATCAACAAATTACCGTTTAAATATACCTGTTGTAAGTTCTGCAATGGATACAGTTACAGAAGCAGAAATGGCAGTATCATTGGCACGTCAAGGTGGACTCGGAGTAATTCATAGAAACATGACAATAGAACAAGAAGTACAAGAAGTACGTAAAGTAAAGTATGCTAATGAATTAACTGTAAAAGAGGTTATTACAATATCTCCCGATGCAACAGTAGCAGATGCTCAGGAAATAATGGATATTGAAAATGTAAGTGGACTACCTGTAGTAACAGAAGAGGACATTGTTGTAGGGATTATCAGTCGTAGGGATATTAAACCATTAAGGGTTAAATATTCTGATAGAAAAGTCAAAGATGCAATGACACATAATGTAGTGACAATATCTGAAAGTATAGATACTGAAACAGCACTAGATTTGGCATATGAAAATAAGGTTGAAAGATTACCTGTAGTATCCGATGAAAATAAACTAGTGGGCATAGTCACGATGAAGGATATTCTTGAACGTAAAAAATATCCATCTGCAGTACGTGATAAGGATGGACGTTATATTGTAGCTGCAGCATGTGGGCCATTTGATATGGATAGGGCAATGGCATTAAGTGATGCAGGTGCTGATATCATTGCAATAGATAGTGCACATGGACATAAAACAGACATTATTGAATCTGCACGAGAGATGAATAAAAACATTCAATCCGACTTATTGCTTGGTAATATAGCAACTAGTAAAGCTGCTGAAGATATTCTTAAAGCAGAAATTGATGGAATAAAAGTTGGTATTGGTCCTGGATCAATATGTACTACAAGAATTGTAGCAGGAGTTGGAGTACCTCAATTAAGTGCAGTTTCATGTGTTGCTGATGTGGCAGAAGATTATGGAGTACCGGTAATAGCTGATGGTGGATTAAGATATTCTGGTGATGTAGCAAAAGCATTGGCTGTTGGAGCAAACGCTGTTATGGTGGGAAGTTTACTTGCAGGAACAACTGAATCTCCAGGTGAAATGACTATTAGAAATGGACGTAAATACAAACAGTATCGTGGTATGGGTTCATTAGGGGCTATGACTGGAGGAGTAGGTGCTGGTAAAGACAGATACTTCCAAACTTCTGGAAGCAATATGAATTCTACAAAATTAGTGCCAGAGGGTATTGAAGGAGTAGTACCCTACAAAGGTGAAGCAGAACAGATTATATATCAATTGATGGGTGGATTAAAATCTTCTATGGGTTATGTTGGAGCTAAATCTATTGATGAAATGCATCAAAAAGCTGAATTAGTACATATAACTCCTAATGGTATGAGTGAAAGCCATCCTCATGATATTACAATTACTAATGAAAGTCCAAATTACCATCCAAGAAACTAAATAGTAATTGTCCCCCTCCTAATTTTATCTTTTTAATCTGAGGATATTTAAAAATAGTAGGTATTAGAAAATGTTTTCAGGGTCTGTTATGTTTCTGTAGATAAATAGTTGCAGTTTCAGGATGTCTTCCATTTTCTAATATAAATTTATTAACATTTTCTATAGTATTGATGTATTCATTTTTGTAAATTTTTTTTCCATCAAATTCAACATATTTGGGTAGTTTTCCATCTTTCTGGTTAATATCCAGTATGTATTTAATAAATTTCTCATATTCCTTTTTATTCATTTCTTTCTTTATTCTTCTTTTCATTTTTTATCACTAGGTAATGTTAGGTAATTTTCTATTTTAATATTCTTTGAATATGCTTTTTCTCTATTTTCTTTAGATAGATATAACTCTAAATTAGAATAATTGTATTCTGCTTTGTTAAGGGAATCTATGATTGTTGATACATGGGATAATGGCTTTAATCCATTGATTGTTTCAACTTTTATGTCCATTTTTTCAAAAGATAATGCTTCAGGCATATCAATAATTACTTCTTCTGGTTGTATGTCTAGTTTATATGCGATTTCTGCTTCTGCTTCATGGAGAACTTTTTGATCCATTTTAAAGAATTCTTCTGGATTTTCATATTCTGAAAGATTAATGGTATCTGTGATTTTATAAAGATGTCTTGTGTCAAGATTTTTCATGGTATTGGCAGGTAATCCTTTAGTGCTTCTAGTAATATTTATTAAATCTCCATCGTCAAGATATTTCAGATCATCTTCTGCTACATAACCATAATCTAGCATATGTTTTAGGCATACTCTAAACATACTATTGACTATTCTTGTTGTATGATGCTGATAAACAGTAGGATACATAAAGTATCTTGCAAGGAGTGTTGATTCGGCAGCTTGTACTCCTTTGCTTTTTAATATTAGTTCATCATTCTCATTATATTTAAAACTGTATAATAAACGTTCTGTATCAATTACACCATAAGCTACACCAGTATAATATGAATCTCTTATTAAATAATCCATACGGTCAACATCCAAGTCTCCAGATATAATTTTACCATACTTTGTTTTTCCATCTATGATTTTAGTGATGTAATTGGCATTGAATTTTTCTGTGATAATATCAGTTATTGCTGAGTTTCTGATTATTTCCTTGGTTGTTGTTTCATGGTCATGTTTGAGGGCTCTTTCTGAAACATGAGAAAATGGTGCATGACCTATGTCATGTAATAATCCACATACACGTAGTAATTCTATTACATCCTCTTCCAAGTCTAACCTTGTAGCTAATTTTTCTGCAAGGGATAAGGTACCTATAGAATGTTCAAATCGAGTATGGTTTGCTCCAGGATAAATTAAATTGGTAAATCCTAGTTGTTTAACTCTTCTTAAACGTTGCATTTCCACGGTATCTAATAACTTCAGTTCAAATTCAGTTAGATGTAGATCACCATGAATACTATCTCTAATAAATCCCATTTTAAACATCTTCTTGTAATTATAGTTCACTGACTTCTTTTTTATTCAGGTTTTTAATTCTTTTAACACCTTCAATTTCATTAATGACTTTAACTACTGATTTTGGCAATAACTCTTCCCAGTTTTCATTATTCAATATTCTTCTTCTTACTTCAGTACCAGAGTATTCTTTTCTATTGAATAATGGTGGTTGTACCACTTCAATATGGTTTTCATTAAACAACTGTTTAACCAAGCTATTTCCTGAGTAAACCTTTCGAAACGGTGGTGTTAACATTTTAACATGTCCAACCCATAATGAATTGCAAGCTATATCTTCTAATGGAATAATATAATATCTTGAAGGGTCAATTTTGTATTCTCTCAATGCTTTAGATAGCATTAATACACGTTCTCCACTTGTGAATGGATTGGAATTGGTATGGCTTTGATCGGCACTGCCCACACCTATTATAAGTTCATCGACTTCTTTTAACGTTTCTTCGATTACACTCATATGGCCATAATGTAAAGGTTGAATTCTTCCAATTAACAAGCCTCTTTTTTCATTCATACTATCCCTTTTTTTTCATTAATTATAGAAACTATATAATAGATTATATCTAATAGTTATATTTATACTTATTTTCTTATTTAATTAATTTTTTATTAATTTCATGAAAATACAATAATTTTCTTATATTCATTATTTAATTTAATATATGAATATGTAATTTTTTTTATTTTTTAGACTATTTTTTCATTTTATCAGGATTTCATTATTTTTTTCATCAATATTTTTTTTTCATTTTCAATAAGTTTAAATATTAAAAATAATATAATTTATAATAGTATTTATTATACAATACTTTAGTCCTTTAGGGTAGTGGCAATCCTACGAGACTCTGGATCTTGTGACAGCGGTTCGACTCCGCTAAGGACTATATTTATAACTATTTTTTTTCTTTTTATATTATCAATTCCATAAGGTGAAATTTATATGGAAAATTATTATTCTCAAAAAGTTTATGATAATGATTTATTTGATTTATATATTCAAGACAATGCATTAGTAGTAAATTTACTTAAAAAAAATTCATTAATTATCTCCTCCTGGCATAATGCTGGTTATCAGGAAAACATTACACACGTACTGAATCAATCATTAATAACAGAAGATTATAATCTAATTGAAAAGAAGGGTTCGGCTTATTTTCAACAAAAAAGAATGAAAGAATTAAACATAAATCCGGAAAATGCAACAGGCCTTATAACTGCAGCATCAATGGATAATTATGCAATATCCACATTATCATATGAAGATTTAACAGTAACAAGTATTGTAACTGCAGGAGCAGATAAAAATGGAATTAAAGCAGGTGATCCTTCATCATTCTATGAATATGATAATAAATATCAAACAATAATAGGAACTATTAATATCATCACAATCATAGATGCAAACTTAGAACCAGGGGCATTGACTACAGCCATTATCACAGCAACTGAAGCAAAAACCAGCATATTACAGGATTTAAAAATAGAAAGTCAATTTTCATCAAATATTGCAACAGGAACTGGAACTGATGGGATATGTATAATATCAAATAAAGAAAGCAAAAATCATCTTGAAAATGCAGGAAAACATTCAATGCTAGGGGAATTAATTGCTAAAACAGTGCAAAATGCAACAAGGGATGCATTGTATTTACAAACAAACATGAATGCAGATTATCAAAAAACAGTACTTAGTAGATTATCCCGTTTTAACATAACATTTGAAGATTTTTATAAGAAAACAGACAATCAGGATTTGTTGGATTATTCAAGTAAATTCTATGATTTTAACCGGGATGTTTATCATATATCATGGATATCATCATTTATAAACTTAATAGATGAGTATCAATCAGGATTGCTTGACTTTGGAGATATGAAAGATGTTGCAATAGAACTTGTTGAAAACTTTCTATGTACAAAACTATCATGTAATGTTAATTCAACAGAGCAATTGCTTGATTTTCTAATCACTTCAATTAATAATTATATTTTAAAAAAATAAAAAAAAGAGGTAGTTTAAAATAATAACAATGGTAAATCTATATTTTTAAGTACAAATTCTGTGAAGCCACCCATTGGTGAACTTTTATCTTTAGTATTTCCATGTGCAGACATAACAATCATATCGGCTTCGCTTTTTCTTGCAATAATCATAATATCATTCTTAGGACTTCCATAAATAAGAAGATCTTCTGATTTAACATTTTGTTCTGTTGCATATTCACGTACAATATTAATATATTCTTTGCCCTTATCCTCCAGGTCATCTATTGTAAATGATAAACGCTGATCAATAATATGTGTTACAACAACAGTAGCATCTAATTGTTTTGCCAAATCCACAGCTTTAAAGCCAGCGTTTTTTGATTCTTCAGATCCATCTACTGTAACAAGTATTCTATCATACATCATATTCACCATTTATTCTTCATTTTCTGCCTTAATAAATTCATCAGTTATCTCTTCAGGATCTCCTTCATCAACCAGTTTTCCATTGTTGATGTATAATGTTCTTGTAGATACCTCTTTTACAAAGTCCATGGTATGGCTAACTAATATGATGGTTGTATCAAATTGTTCATTAATTTTCTTCAATGAATTTGCAACAATTCTTAAAGTCACAGGATCCAAGTCTCCAAATGGCTCATCAAGTATTAATATATCTGGTTTGGATGCCAGTACTGTTGCAATGGCAACCCTTACCTTTTGTCCACCAGACAATTCAATAAACTGCCTATTAAGCAATGGAAGTGGAAGATCTAATGCATCAAATACTGGTATGATATATTCGATTACTTCATCCTCAGGGATTGCTGGGAATAATATATTAAGTACTTCAGGACCTAAATTAATCTTTTCTAATTTCAATATTGCTTCATTTCTAGACAAATCAGTTAATTGATAAATCACATCCAATGCTTCATCAGATAATCCTATTTCTTTTGCTTTATCTAAAGCCTTTTGATATGTTTCATCAGTCTTCGGTGAAATATGTGTTGCTATTTGTTCAATTATAGGTGTATGTGGAGTAAGTGCAAATTCCTGATGCATAAATCCCATATTTTTTCGTATTTTCATACGATTTTCACCATAATCTTGCATATTGGTCCATTGTCCATCAATCAATATTTCAATATTGCCCGAATCAGCCTGTTCAAATCCTGCTATCATACGAAGCATCTCTGTCTTACCACTACCTGTTGGCCCAATAATTGACAATATTTCTCCTTTCTTAACATCAAAGGAAACATCATCTATGGTAAGTACATGGCCGCCCCTGTAAAGATAAAAGTCACGGGTAAGATTTTCTACTTTAACAATAGGTTCATCACGTTTCTTTTCTGCAATAGGATATATTTCTTCTTCATTTTCTAAAAACTTACTTATAATCTTATCAGATGAATCTATCGCTTCAACTTTACCATTATATATTAACATAATTCTATCAGTAAGATATTCCTGTATTTCTGGCTGATGACTTACTATAATAACGGTAGTACCATATTTTTCATTAATGTTTTTTATAGTATCAAGTACTTCTCTTTTCTTTTTAGGACTACTCATAGTAGCAGGTTCATCCAACAATAATATTTCCGGCTTTTTAGCTAATTGTCTTGCAAGAACCAACCTTTGTTTTTCCCCACCACTTAACACTGGTGCAAAATGATTTGCCTTATCCTTCAATCCTACTGTTTCTAATATATCCAATGCTTCTTCTTCATACTCCTGCTTAACATCATCAATATTAGCGGTTGTTTCATCACCCGTTTTTATACCATGAAGTTTATGAATAACATTCTCCAATGCTGTTTTAGACCATAATCCAAATGATCTCTGTAGATGAATTGCAGTTTTTTCCTTCAAGTCATTTTTATATTGGGAATAATTCTCTGGAGTAATTTCCATATCATCTATGATAATTTTTCCCTCATCAAATTCCTCAACTCCTCGTAAAATTCTCATTAATGTTGATTTACCTGATCCACTTATTCCCATTATTCCAAATATTTCATTATCTTCAACTTCAAATGAGGTATCATCCAATGCTTTAATTTTATTATTGTTTTGTAATTTATAAATCTTCGTCAAGTTTTCTACTTTTATCATATTACTTACACCAGTTATAGGATTAATATATAAAATATATATCCATCATTTTTAATCTAGTTTATCCTATCTATAGAAATTTCAGTGTTATTTCCAATCTGGATAATATTAAAATTTACTTAAACTCATTGAATCTAAATTTAATTTTTTAAAATTTATATCATATATTTTATATATAATATATTATTCATAAATTTTTAAACAAAATAAAAAAATTATAATTAATATAAAATGGAGAAATGAGATGACAAATAAAAAAATATTTTTATTTGTAATAACGTCTGTATTTTTAATAATCGGATTATCAGCCGTAACTGCAGAGGACCTCTCTGACAACAGTACAAGTGTTGATACATCTGATGTGATTCAAGAGACAAGTCAATCTACTCATGTAGAATCTCAAACAACTCTTCAACAAGAGAAGAAAACTCAAGAATCCATTAAAACAACAGATGATACAAATATTCAAAAAAATGAAAAAAATATTAAAAAGGCAAATACGATTGTAATAAACAATCAAACATTTAACACATACTTTACAAATAAATACTTGAATGATAAAGTATCCTCTGGCGATACTTTGGATTTCCAGGGACAGTTTCTGGGTGAACAATACTCTATGATTATTGATAAGCCCGTAAACATCATATCATCTACAAAAGATGCATATATATGTCTAAATACTACCTCCGGGGATTTCTTTGGAGGGGATGATGTATCTGCATTTACAGTAGTACGTGGTGGATCATACACAAATATATCTGACATATACTTCTACAATTCACAGATATTCATCAAGAATGCTAATCATATGATAATAAACAATATATCAGCTATCGTAGAAGATAGAATAGTTGGACGTGGTGTTGGTCAAACAGCAATACGTGATAATTCAAGTTTTATCACACTCGAAAACAGTACTATATCCACTAAAGATAATCAGGGAAGTACAAGTCTAGCACTTTCATGGGCAAATAACTGTATCATACGTAACAATAAAATTATAGGTATTGGTTTTGTCGGAAATATATTCTACCTAAACACATTTAATGTAGAAAATCTTCCAACAGATGAAAATGGAAAAACCGATTTCAGAATTGTAAATGCAAACAACATAATTGAAAATAACATACTCATAGGACCGGATAATCCTGCCGATATATGTTATGGTATTTGTTTAAGTGGTACAAACAACACTATAAGAAACAATACAATAAATTATACAGGACAAGGAATAAATCCAATGTATCAAATACATGACTATGACATGAATACAACTGTTGTAAACAACACACTAAACGGATGTAACTTCTATGCACCACAAGGACTGACAATAATAAACAATACTGTAACAGGTTACTTAAGGGTAAATAAAAATTGTACACTAGAAAACAACAATGTAAAACAAATACTTTTTGCTACTGATAATGTAAAAATAACAAATCAAACCATTGGTTATGTTTTTTTAGAAAACGGTAGAAAAAATATTACAATAGAAAACTGTACAATAAACGATAACATAACAATAAAAGGCTCCTCAAGAACAAATGTACCTATAAACATCACAATAAATAACAATCAAATCAATGGGGATGTATATCTTAACGGATCAAACCCATTAACATTATCAAACAACAACATAACTGGACAAGTAATCTTGGGATCAAGAAACTATAATAAAAATTTAAACATTACAGACAATATAATTGCTACTGATGAAGAATATACTATAGTAGTAAATACAACAGTAACTGGATTAAACATATCTGAAAATCATTTATTAGCAAAGAATTCAACAGGTAATGCTAGCATTTACTTTAAATCAATCAATAATCAATTTATAGTAAAAAATGATTATTTGTTATTAACTGATGATAATTATAATTACTTTTTTGACACAAATGCAATACAAAATTCAGATATAATAACAGATAATAAAACGATTGAAGTCTTTTCTGATATTCATAATAAGAATTTCATATTTAACAATGCAAGTATAAAATTTTCCAATCCATACAATCACACAATATATAATACTACAATCAGCTTAACTAATAATTCCAAAGTTACAATTGACGGATTAATAATCAATAATACAAATAAAGAAAATGTAATTAATATTAACTCATCAGATAATCAAATAATAGATACACAAATACTATTAATATCTTCCAAAGCAGGAAACGCAATAACTGTAGAAAAAAATAATAATAAAATTAACAACTTAATAATAAAAGGACAAACCCCTAAAGGTTCCATATTAGCATCCGTTAATAATGCAAGTAATTTAAACATTACAAATTCTCAGTTTGAATCAGATAATAGTGATGGAATAAATATTACTAAATCAACGAATGTTCTGGTAGACAATAACTTTATCAATGTGACATCAGATTATACAGTTAATATCATCAATTCAAATAATACAAATGTTACAAACAATGCATTGTATGCTAAAAGACTATTAGGAGATGCATCAGTAAACAAAATACAATCCACAACATCAGTACATGATAACAACAATATCAACAATAACATCGTAACAATAACTGGAAACTTAACTATATTCACACCAACTGACATAAAAATACTAATAACTGATATATTAAATAACCCATTAGAATATGTGGATGCTAATATAACAATAAATAACCAAAGATATACTCCAAAATTTACAAATGGAACAACAACAATTTCATACACACCAACAAATACCAATGATGTGAATATAACAATAACTCAAGCAGGTTCTAACAAAATAGCAAACACAACAAATACAACATTAAAAGTAAATCGGATTAATACAACAACAACAGTAACTCCTGTAAACGGACTAACAAATCACAGCATTACTATTGATGCTACAGTTAAAGATGCATTAGATAATAAAGTTAATGAAGGAATTGTAACATTTGTAGACAATACAGGTAAAACATTAGGTACAGCAAATGTAACTGATGGTGTTGCATCAATTAATACTACTTATGCTAGTGTTGGAGTTTACAATATAACTGCAACATATTCTAACAGCAGGTATTACAAAACATCTAATGCTAAATTCACTGCAACAATTGTCAATGTTAAACTTACAATAACTGGAAGTCTGGTTGCATTAACTAAAGGAAATATAACAGTTAAAGTAACTGATAGTAATAATAAACCTATAACTACTGGTAGTGTTGCTGTGAAGGTTAATAATGTTGCACAGAGTGTTTCATTTAAGAATGGTGTTGCAACGGTCAGTTACACTCCACAAAATGCTAATGGATTAAATGTAGGGGCCACTTATACTTCTCCTGATAAAATAACCGTAACAACCACAGAAACATTAACTGTGAATAAAATAAGTACTAACACAATTGTACCATCCATCAAAGGACTTGTTGGTCAGACTGTTACTATCACCGTTACAGTAAAAGATGCACTAAACAATAATGTAAAAGAAGGTATTGTCACATTTATGGGAGATGATGGTAAAGATATTGATGTAACTTTATCTAATGGTGTTGCTAATATAACTAGAAATTATAATACTATGGGTGTTTATAATATGACTGTAACATATTATAATAGTTCCACATACAAAAATTCCATGAACACATCAACTATCACAATAGGTAAAGTTAATTTATCCATATCTGGTAATCCTGTTGCATTAACTAAAAGTAATATAACTGTTAAAGTGACTGATGAAAACAATAAGGCAGTAACTACTGGTAGTGTTGCTGTGAATGTTAATAATGTTGCACAGAGTGTTTCATTTAAGAATGGTGTTGCAACGGTCAGCTACACTCCACAAAATACAAATAAGCTAAATATTACAGCAACCTATACAACAGCAGATAAATTCACAGTTAATAAGACAGCTACATTGAATGTTGCACAGATTAGTACTAAGACTACTGTTACTTCTGTTAAAGGTTTAGTAGGTCA
>SUTR01000125.1 GCA_015062825.1 Methanosphaera stadtmanae | reverse complement strand
AATGAAATTGGTATAATTACTTAAATGAAATTGGTATAATTACTTAAATGAAATTGGTATAATTACTTAAATGAAATTGGTATAATTACTTAAATGGTGATTCTATGGATTATATTAAAAGGTATGTTGATGAAGAATTAAAAGATATACTTGAGTGTATGGGAGCTGTTTTAATAGTTGGGCCAAAATGGTGTGGTAAAACAACTACTGCTATGCAGTTTGCTAAAACAATAATTGAATTACAACATCCAACATTAGGTAAATCATATATTGAACTGGCAGATGTGGATCCCTTGTTATTATTAGATGGAGAAAAACCATTATTGGTTGATGAATGGCAAATGGCTCCTGAATTATGGTGCAATAAGATATTCTGTTGATAAAACAGATGGTTATGGTTTATATATTTTAACGGGTTCTACAATTGTGGATAATAGTAAAATTAAACATAAAGGTGTGGGTAGGATTCATCGTTTGATGATGAGACCTATGAGCTTATATGAAAGTGGTGACTCCAATGGTAAAATTTCATTGATTGATTTATTTAATGATAATGAAGTGAAAATTAATGGGATTACATCAGATTTATCTTTAAATGATTTAATTTTTTTAGCTTCTCGTGGTGGTTGGCCTGAAACATTAAATATTGATGATAAGGAAAAACAATTAATTGTTGCCTCTTCATATTTTGATAACATATGTCGTGATGATACTTATGATATTGATGGTGTTAAACGTGATTCAAAACTGTTTGAAGCAATTCTTAGGACTTATTCACGTAATATTTCAACATTGGTTTCTAATTCAAAGATGATGGCTGATATTGAAGAGAATTATAGAAAAATTTCTGAACCTACATTCTATTCATATATTTCAGTTTTAAAAAATCTATTTGTTATTGATAATGTTCCTGCTTGGACTCCTAATATTCGTTCAAAACAAAAAATAAGAAAATCGGAAAAAAAGAATTTGTCGATCCATCTATTGCGATTGCAGGACTTAATGTAACTCCTAAAATGTTGATGTATGATTTAAATACTTTTGGATTCATTTTTGAAACATTGTGTATTAGGGATTTAAAAGTATATTCGGAACAATTGGGTGGACAGGTATTATATTATAATGATGGTACTTTGGAAGTAGATTGTGTTTTGCAAATTGCTGATGGACGTTATGGGTTAATTGAATTTAAATTGGGGGATAAAAGGATTGATGAAGGTGCTCAAATTTTATTGAAAATGGATAATTTAATTAAAGAAAAAATTTCTAAGGGAGAAACTCATATTCCTGAGCCTAGTTTTTTAGCAGTTATAACTGGTAATCAAGTTGCAAGAGTTCGAAAAGATGGTGTATTTGTAATTCCTATTGGTACATTACGATAATTGGCATGATGTAAATAAAGGTGATAACATTGTCATATAATATGCTTAAAATAATATTCTGATAAAAACAACATTCCATTAGCGTGTATAATCAAACAAAACTAGGGGGACATGGATGTATTCTATGAGGAAATTATATGAAATGTATTATTTTTGATGTGGGTAATATTAAAGACAATTATTTTTCTAGTTTCAAATCGGTTGACAGTATTATTATTTCAAAAAAAGAGTATGTGATTGAAATAAATGGATGTGGTTGTCTTTGAATTATTAGCAGATAATGTGATGTTAAAATGAAGATAATTAACTTATCTATAAATTATTATTATAAACATATTTCTATTATTTTTTTATATTTTTATAATAATTTTTATTTTATTAACATTTTATTATTAATTTTTTTAAGTATATATAATAATATTTATAAATATAATAATTGGTGATAGAAAAGAATTATGATTAAAAGTATTGCAAAAGTATATAATAATAGAAATACAATATTGCCTGCGAAGATACTTAATGAACTTCATGTTACAAATATGGATGTTGTAAAATGGACATATAATTCTCATAAAGATTATATTAAAGTAGATTTGTTACAGGAGAAAGACTTAAACATCCCTGATTATAATAGTCAGATCTTTTATGAGGATGATCTTATGATCATATATCGAAGAATTTACAGGGGCAGAAATATGCATTTTCCAGCTGAAATTGCAAAGGTTATCCACTTTAATAATTCATATCATCTTCTTGAATGGTGTGTTAATGATGATGGGGAATTATTTGTTAAAAAATATGATAAAGGAGATCTAATTAACATATCTGGTATATTGAAGGGGTGATAACATGTTTAAAATAGTGCTTGATTATTCCTATTTGCATGCGTTGCTATGTGAAAATGACAAAAATCATGAAATAGCAAATGTGATAACATCATATTTTCAGAAAGATTATACTCTATATATTCCTTTCAATATCTTCTGTAATGTAATGAGATTATGTGAAGAGGAATCTGTTGATGTCAAAAGAGAGATACATTATTATTTGGATAAATATACTAGAATTCAAATGTTTACTCGTTCAAAATATCCCTATGATGATATAGATAAATATATCACGGCAGATGTTGGCTTGACATTTGATGATTTTATAACATTGGGGTTTATGAAACAAAAAGGTATACGGACAATTGTATCCTTTAATCAGGCTTTTGATAAGGTAAATGGAATAAACAGGGTATATGATTTGGATGAATATAATCCTCATAGATTAAACTTCTTCAAATATGAATAGTCATAAGATGAATCTTGAAATTTTTTTATTTCTTTTTATTATGAAACTTATTAATGAAAAATTAACAAAGTATAAAAGCAAGTTTGTTAAAATATATATACCATAGGTTAAAAATTACCTAGTGGTATACATATTGGTATTTTGTCCATTATGGGCAATTAC
>SUTR01000124.1 GCA_015062825.1 Methanosphaera stadtmanae | reverse complement strand
GTACATTTGTAAACTCTATTTGTTGGTTTTGAGTAAGTTCCCCACCAATTATTGTTACATTTTACATTACTAGTACTTCCTTCATAATTTTCATTGTATATTTCATATTTAGCTTTAGGATTATATAATACAGTCCCCGTTACATTTAATTTTCCATATCCTTGACCGCAATATGCTTTTAGAATTATTTTTACTGAATTATTTTTTATATTAGAATTAACTATTTTTGTATTAGTAAATACGTAAATTAATGGTTTGTATTTTTCAGAGTTTGATAGAATACTTGTTTTATTTATTGTGGTTACACCTGTATCGTATAATAAACTTTCCTTATTATTTTTGAATAAACAATTTTCGACAATCAATCTACCTGCATTATCTATTAAGAAATATGCAGAGTCTATATCATTATAACGACCATATACTCCATTATTTATAAAGTTGGAATTCTTAATAGTTAATTTTCCCCCATTAAGTTCCCAACCACCATTCCATATTACATCCGCATCTTCATAGGCCATATTTTTAGTGAAATTACAGTTATTAACATTTAGTTTTAAATCATAATTCTCAAAACCAAATCCAACAGATATTGCTCCACCATAGTTATATGCAGAATTATAGTTTAATTTTGAATTTGATAATATTAATGTTCCTTCTATTATACCTATTGCACCACCACAATCAGCTTCATTGTATTGTAATGCTGAATTCAATACTCTCATCATCCCATATCTGTTATATAATGCTCCACCATAGTTAAAATTATAAGTGCCTGTTTCAGAATCATATGCATCATCACCAGAAGCATCATGGAATTCATTTACTGAATTATATCTCAAAGTGCATTTATTTATTGTTGCTTTTATTCCATCATTGTATAAAACAGGACCATTATCTGCAGTATTTCTATTTAATTGACAATTGGTCACAGTTAAAGTACCATAATTTAATATTACACCACCATAAGTTCCATCATTACTGGTTGCATTACTATTTAAGAATGATGCGGTTCCATCAACTACATATAAGACTCCCCCATATGTAGCAGAATTTTTTGAAAATTGACATTTATTTATGACAATTGTTTTATTTGAATAAATACTACCTCCACCATATGCATCATCATTTGTGAATCTGCTTGTTGATACTTTACAATTTCCAGCATTAAATATTGAAGCACCATAATAAGCATCATTCTTGTGGAATATACAATTGATAATATTGATAGTTTTATTGTTATATATTCCTCCACCATCTCCCTCTATGTAATTGTTTGTTATGTTGGTTTTATTTACAGTCATTGTACCATTATTATAAATTCCAGCACCATATACTTGAGTATAATCATCACAGGTTATATTGTTATGATCAATATTGGAATTATAGATAATCATAGTTCCACGATTAAATATTGCACCACCGAATCCACCTGTTTGTTCATAATAATTGGAATATCCTTCACCATATGGAGATGCAAATGCTTCATTAGATAGGAATTGAGAGTTTGTGATCTTTACATTTCCATTAAAACTATATATTGCACCACCGTAATCTGAAACACTGTTTTTTACAATACACTTATTCATATGCAGAGTTTGTGTATTGTAAACTGCAGTTCCTTTATTTGCATAATTATAATTAAACAATGTATTAGATATGGTTGCTTTTCCAAAATTGTTAATTAATGCATTAGATTGACTGAATGTTGCTGTATTATCCTGAAATTTTGATGTAGATACAGATAATGTACCATAATTTGCTATTATTGCACCTCTGTTATTGTTTTTAAATTGTAACCCATTAATAGATAACTTATTATTTTTATTTACCTTAAATAATGTATTATAACTTTCTGTTGAAGTTATTATCACTTTATCTCTGTTTGTTGATGATATTGATATGTTTTTATTTATTGTAATTGGTTGAGATGAAGTAATATTGTATGTTGCATAGTATAATGTGATTTTATCATTGTTATTGGCCTTTTGTATTGCTTTTTGAATAGAATAATATGGTTTTTTACTTGTTCCATCCCCTGTATAATCATTTCCACGAGGTCCTACATATATTGTTTTTGTAGAAGTTGCTGTTTTAAGATTTTTTTCTTCTTTGACAAGTTTTACAGAGTCAGACATATCATTATCAGAAGCAGAAGTATCAGTTATATTATCTGTTGAATGAACACTTGTTGCTCCTAATAATAATAAGACAAATAAACTAATCAATAATATGATTTTTTTATTAATCATTTTAATTCCTCAGATTTTTTTTAAGATTGTGTTTTTTATATGTTTAAATCTTAAATGGTATTATATACTTTATTATTAATAAATGTATAGAGAAATTCTTTAGATGTATTTTTTAAGAGATTATCTTTAATATTTTTTTAACCGTAATGATTAAAATAGTTTTTTTCAATATGTATTTCATTGAATAAACTTCAAAAGGTTACCTTTAGTGTTCTTAAAAAATTAATAATTATTATTAAAGTAAAAATAGATTTAAATTATTTCAATTTCTGCCACAACTTCAAATAATAAGTTTAAATCTAAAAAAAGTCACGGATTAATTAAGAGTATTGGACAAAACTCTTAAATTACTTATTTTAACTTAATTTTCCATTATATTCTTATTTAGTTTTTTTATGATATATCATTCTTTTATATTTAGTTTGTTATAAATATAGTTAAAATAGATTCAATTACATAGGGAAAATAATTATTTACAGTATAGAATAGATATTATTATGCAAACCAGAAATATCTATTCTATAAATAATTCTATGCATTCTAGACAACTTAAACTTTTCGATTTTGGAATGCCAAGACATGAAACCCCTTCTTTATATCAATTATCAA
>SUTR01000123.1 GCA_015062825.1 Methanosphaera stadtmanae | reverse complement strand
GAACTAAATGATTTAATTGATTGTAGTATAACAGAATTAATTGAAGTTTATCTAAAGAATTTTCATGATACAACACCCGTATTACTGGATAAAAAAATATTTTTAATGATTGACGAGTCACAATATGATAAAAATTGGGCTTTAGCTGGAAAAATAATTTATGATAAAAGCAATAACATATTTATGATATTTACCGTTCCTCAGCATTGAATTTAGGATACACTGCAGATGCAGCTAGAAGACTGAATAAGATTGAAATATTACCGTTAACATATTCACATCACTTAAAACTGAAATATGGAATCAACCTAAACAATAATTATGAAATATTATTTGATTTGTTATTTAATGGAAATATTGATGAAAGTCAAAAACTGGAATTTGAAACAAGAAATAAATTAATTAATACATTGGAATACACGACAGTTGACTGGGATAAGTACATTTTTTATGGAGGATATCCAGTGTATTTTAATGAAAAAGATAATAAGGTTATACGAGATAAAATAGTGGAGGTGACTAAAAAAGTTGTAAATACGGACATGCTAAACATAAAAAATATTTCAGAGCAAAATCAAACATATTCCAATAGAATTATCCGATATTTAACATCTGTTGAATCTGCAGACATATCAAAAAACAAAATATCAAAATATTTAAACACCTCAAGTGCTAATGTAGAAAATATTCTAAATATTTTAGAAAAAACAGGACTTTTATTTCACTTAGAAGCTTACGGTACATCATCAAAAAGAACAAGAAATCCTGGAAATACTATTTTGCAACAAGCAGTTTAAAATATGCATTATCTAGTAAAATAGGTAATGTATCAACCAATAAAGAAAAATATGAAGGAATTTTAATTGAAAATATCATAGCATCAAAATTACACCACCTTTCAATGGATAACTTTAGATTTTCATTATATTACGATGAAAATAAAAAAAATAATGTGGACTTCATTATTCATAGATCCTTTGAAAAACCCATACCTATAGAAGTAGGTAGAGGTAAAAAAGATAAAAAACAATAACTCATGCAATGAATAATTATAATGCTGAATATGGAATCATAATATCAAATAAAACCTTTAAAATAGAAAAAGAGGAAGATATTATTTATATTCCAATACAAACATTTGCTTTATTATAATAGAACTATCCGTAAACGAAAATATAAAGAAATAATACTTTTATAAGGTTATTTTTTAATAGAAGCATGTTATCACGAAAATATTAATTTATGATAATTATTAAAAATTATATAATCAATGATTAAATTTTAAATAATATTACTAATAAAAATAGTACTATAGTTAAAATATTATGTGTAAAATAACAATTAATAATTATGATATGGAAGTAGAATGTGCAGATACATTCAAAAAACGATTATTTGGACTTATGGGAAAGAAAAAATTCAATGGATTACTGTTCAAACAAAAATATTCCAATAGATTTTTATCATCAATCCATACCTCTTTCATGTTGGTACCCATTGACTTGATATACATAGATAAGAATATGAGAATAAGTCAAACAACAACATTAAATCCATGGAATATATTCATACCAAAAGATGATAATACAAAATATATCCTTGAATTACCCGAAAATAGTATTATTAGAAAAAACATAAAGATTAATACTAAAGTCAAGTTGGTGAAAGTTAATGGATTACGAAGAAATACCCCCTGATAATCCACCATATGCTAGGAAAAAAATACAAACCGCTATGAACTATACACGAAACAAGCTAAAGAAAGGAAAGTTCAACATTGATGAGTTTGAAGTTGTAAGTGTGGAAATCGAATCAGATAAGATTGGCAGCGAATTTGATAACTATACCATTATACAGCTAACAGACATCCATCTTGGACAATGGATTACCAAAGAAAAACTTATGGGAATTGTAGAATTAATTAATAAAGAAAATGCTGATTTAATAGTGTTGACTGGAGATTATGTATCCTACCAGGTGGATGATTGTCTGGATGAACTTGAAGAATCATTAAGATGCCTTAAAACAAAGGATGCTATATTATCAGTGCTTGGAAATCATGATCATTGGATAAATCCTGTTAAGGTTAAGCATTCACTTGAAAGATGTAATATTATAAATCTGGAAAATGAAGTATTTACAGTATATAAAGGTGATTCCAAACTTCAAATAGCAGGCGTTGATAGCATAACCTACAATAAGGATGATATAAATCAAGTACTAGAAAGAATAGATGAAAATTCACCGGCAATAATGCTTGCACATGAACCTGACTTTGCAGATATAACAAGCAAATATGACCCATTTATACTACAATTATCAGGCCATAGCCATGGCGGTCAAATGAACATACCTAAACTTGGAACACCTATTAGGGGAAAGAACTTTCTTAAGTATCCATCAGGAAAATATAATGTTAATAATATGATACAATATACTAGCCGCGGGGTTGGAACGAATGGATTCTGGCTTAGAATAAACTGTCCTCCAGAAATTACAAAAATAATACTCAAGAAGGTGTAGAAATATGAAGATATTATGGACTATTACAGGTGCAGGACACCTTCTAAGAGAAAGCATAGAGGTACTTGACAGATTATCATACAATCATGAAATAACAGTAGCATATTCTAATGCAGCAAAAGAGGTACTGCAGTTATATGGATTGAACGAAAATATAAAAGAGATTATAGGAAGAAATGAAAATAATCAGATTGTAACCGAAGAAGACCAGAAGTATAGCTATCCATTCTCAGGCAAAATAACACATGATAAATATGACCTTGTGATATTATCACCTGCAACTGCCAATACCACTGCCAAGATAGTTAATGCAATAGCAGATACATTGGTTACAAATATCATAGCACAATCAGGAAAGGGACAGATTCCCTGTATTGTTGTCCCTGTAGA
>SUTR01000017.1 GCA_015062825.1 Methanosphaera stadtmanae | reverse complement strand
GCATCACCAGGAACATTCACAGTAGCATTACATCCAGGAGAAGACTACACAGAAGAACTACCACAATAGACACCTTTGGATTAATAACAATCTCTTTTCATCATATTCTTTTTTTAATTTATTCTTTTTACATTTCAAAAGTATTTTTTTCTAGTTCTTTAAATTAAATTATATTAATGCTAATGTTAATTATACTATTAACATCCAATTAAACGGATAATAAATTTAATGTAATGCATATTTAAAGTTCTTTTTTTTTATTTTTTTCCTTTTTAGAATTTAAAGTAAAAATTCACTATTTTTTTGATGACGTTTTTAAATTTTTCTAAAAAAAGTATAATAAGATTATTTTTTTCTTTTTATAATAATAATTTAAGAAATTTGTTTAATACATATTTACAGTTATTCAATGCTATAATGTCATCTTTTATTCTGTAGGTCACATTGAATTGGAATATTTTGATAGGAGTTATGTGATGTTTGCATATTAAGAGAATTATTTTTTTTTATTGTTTTTTCCATAGAATTATGAAAATTCTTTTTGTAAAAAGAGTTTGATTTTCAAAAAATTATATATATTTATTAAAACATATATTATGATGAGTATAAAAGATTTAACAAATTATATCCTATATCAAATCTTTGATACTTAATCACTTTTTTTAAAGGAATTTATCGAATATTTTTACTTCTATACTTCTGATTATATTCTCTTATATCTAATAAATCACATTTACCACTAGGTAGATTACGTACTATGTCATCAACACCAAATAGCTTTTCTTTATCTATTATATGTAATATTTCCTTGGATATTCTTTCTTTCTTTGTAAATCCTGGTTTAATTATCACAAAGTTATCTGTATGGTGTTCAACCGCACTTACAGGGCCGGCCATAATACGCTTATCATCATCATAATCCACTATGCCTATTGCTATAAGTACTGGTACATTACGGTAGAAGTTTTTACGTCCGCGTATAACAAATGATCCCTTCTTAATATATTCACCAGCTTCAGGAGTTTTGGATACTTGGCTAAGATTTACCCAATATGAATCATAGCTGCTAAAACCTTCCTTCCATGCACTACTATAGCTTGATGTAAAACATGCTGCCTCATAAAGTGTTGTCTCGGGTATTTCCTCGAGGTTATTATCATTCTGTACTAATGTTGATGGAGAACCATGGATATCACTATGGAAGTAAATATCATTATTTCGAGCATATTTTTTCACTACCAATTCATTGCTGTTGGCATCACGTCCACCAATAACCATCATGCCATCAGAACTTATAAACCATCTGAGTTTTTCATACCATTTAAGCTGTTTCTTCTGTCGTTTATCCTGTGTTTTAAGTTCACTGATAGCAACTTCCTTCTTCTGTTCCAGACGTTTTATCTCTGCTTTAGTGTTTTCTATTGCAATATTCACACCATCTATCTTACGTTTTGCCTTTTTACCCTTATCATAATAGAATTTTTCACAACTTTCAGGTATTCCTATATTGCTGTCTATTCTAACACTTAAACCGTCTATCTTTAATGTTAGTACACCCATCTTATCTACAGATTCAATCATGTCAAGCTGAGGTATATTGCCTTGCTTCTTGGATTTCTTTATAATCTTTGATATTTCCTGCCATGAATACTTTTCTCGTGCACCTGCAATAACATCCAATATTTCCTGTATTTCATTATAATGTGCATATATTGTGTTTCCCTTAAGCTGAGTATCCTCTATTGTCTTATAGAATCCATCAAGTGTATCTTCCTGCATCTGCAGTCGTTTCTTAAACTTGTTTACACGTTTTGTCCATTTGCTTTCTTCTGCATCTTTAATGCCATTTACAATGGATTTGCTGTAGTATTCATCTGCGGCCTTGTTAAATGATTCAAATTCCTTTGATTTATAATCATGGTATTTGTTCATATCAATTGGTATTAAATCCTTATTTTTTGTTTTACCATCCTTCTCTTCAAGTATTATTTGAGGATGTGGATGATTTTCTACCTTTTCAAACAATGTGATGAGTGCATCATTTACTTCCTGTATCTGGTCATCATTTAGTGCATTTGCCATTTCTTCTTTGTTGATGGAAGTATATGTTAATATTTCCTCTGTATAAAATCCTCCAAGTCCATTTGTTGCAATGCATCTTACAATATCCTTGTCTGATGTTTCAAATATCTTCTTTAATCCTTCAGGGGTTGGGTTGTTTAGGTTTATTTCCTTTACTGGTGGATATTTATATTCCTGATGTGCTGTTATTTTACGATCCTGCCATTGTTTATGTTTGAGTGGTGAGATGATGTTTTTGTCTTCATCAAGTAGTATGATATTTCCCTTATTGAACAGTTCTATGACTAAAGTGAATGTTTGCTTTTTTTGTATGGTTATTTCTACTATACGGTCAAACATGTATTGTTCTATCTTGGTTATTGTTCCTCCACTTAAATGTTTCCTAAGTAGCATTGGAAAGTTTGGTGGTATTGTAGGATTGGGTAGGGGATATTCTGTCAGGTGTATTCTGGTTCCTGCCTGTATTACAAGGTCTTTTCTTCCTTCACCCGGCTTTCTTAACTTGATTAGTATGGTATCATATGATGGTTGATATGCTTTTTCTACTTTAACATTTAACAGTTCATCATTTAATTCTTTTACAATTCTATGTATATCCACATTTGACATTGACTTCAAAACAAACACCCTTTTAATTATTCCTTGATAATCATATATTTATATTATATATTTTAGTTGAAGATGCTTAATTAATCTATTCATTAATTCATTTTATTGATTTTCTTGCTGTTGATATTTTATGGGCCAATGCCATAATTCAAGTTCTCATTATAATATGAAAGATATTCACATTTTAGTCTAACGTAAACTATTTTTAGGTTTAATTAAAGAAAATAATTTAGTCAAACATAAAAAAAGTTATTTATATATCATATAAAATTATAACATTAATAAATCAACCGAAATTAATAAAATAATCAACATATTTAAAGAAAACATGATTCTGCTTATTGGAGGTGATTGCTATGGAAAATTATTATGATGAAGTAAGAGGCACATTAATCATCATCTTGGTCTTGAATCTAATTATTGCAGGTGTAAAAATATCCTACGGATACTATTCTGGAATATTAAGCATAACCTCAGATGGATATGATTCAGCATTAGATGCAATAGCTAATCTTGTAGCAATAATTGCCGTAATCCTGGCCAAAAAGCCAAAAGATAAAGAACATCCATATGGACATGCTAAAATAGAAACATTTGCCTCAATACTAATAGGATTATCATTAATTCTTGTAAGCTATGAAATACTAATATCAGCATATGAAAAATTCATACATCCAACAAATATTGAAATAAACCTCATCAGCTTTATTATAATGATAAGTACATTAATAGTCAATATCATACTGTCTCAATATGAAAAAAGAAAAGGAAAACAACTCAACAGTGATCTGCTATTGGCCGACAGCAAACATACACAAAGTGACATATTAGCAACAAGCATAGTAATAATAGGATTAATACTGATGCATCTAGGACTGGGCATAGCAGATCCAATAATCTCAATAATAATAGCATGTTTGATAATAAAAACGGGCTTCTCAATTCTTAAAGAGAATCTAAACATCCTGGTAGATGCAAACATACTTCCAACAGAAAGAATAGATGATCAAATATGTGACATAGAAGGTGTTGAAAATGTTCATAACATTAGAACACGCGGAACAACATCAAATGTATTTGTTGATATGCATGTAGTGGTAGACTCAAATCTTTCAATGAAAAAAGCCCATGAAATATCAGAAATTATTGAGAAAAAACTTAAAAATAATTTTACACAGATAAATGAAGTACTAATACACCTTGAATCAGAAGAAGGAATGAGTGATTTGGAAGAATTAGATTAATTCCTCTTCTAACTATTTTTTTATAATAAATTTTATTACAAAGAATTTTTTGCAAAAATACACCTTATCAAAATAGGATACTTTCAATCAAAGTGCCTATTTCAAAATCTTTTTCTAAAGTAAAAATTATTTATAATGAATTAATACTTAAAGTTAAATTCTTTAAACTACATACATTTTTAATAATAACTAATTGTTGGGCAATGAAATAATATTTTTCCCATCAATATTATATAGGCAAATGTATATTCTCAAAATAAATGCTTTATATCTGGGTGATTAAAATTACAACAATAAACGAAAACATATTAAAATCATATCTGACTGATTTTAGAGATAAATATGTTAAGGAAGATACTGAAAAATTCAATCTTTTCATGGAAGAATTCATAAGACTATGCTCTCTAAATGACAAATTAACACAAAACATCAACAATTTAGAAAAAAGAAACAGTGACATAACATCATATATCAAAGACATAAAAGTCACCTTATCACAGCTTGTAATAAAAAACCAGAAACTACTAGAACAATACAACAAACTACTCAAAGATAATGACAGACTCAATAACATAAAACACTCAGTTAACTCTAAAAATAACAAACAGATAAGTCAAATAAACACGTACCAAAATAAAACAGTTGAATACACCCAGAAAATTTCACGTCTAGAAAATGACATAGAATATTATAAGAATATAATGGAAAATCTTTCATTAATTACCGATACAATAAATGATACTTCCATAAGCATAGATGAAAATATACAATTTGCAGATATTAGGACAAGTCCCCACTATAGATTAATAGAAAATTCCAACCAATTCGACAGTAAATATTACACCAAACAGTATCTGGATAAATATGAAGAGAATATAGATCCTATTGAACATTTTCTACAGATAGGAGCAAAACAGGACTACAATCCAAATGAACAATTCAATACAAAATGGTATAGGATAATCTATTTGGATGACAATTATGATATAAATCCATTTGTCGAATACTTAAGCTATGGAATAAAACACGACAGACTCATACAACCAGAATATAACAAAAAGACAGACGTGGATATAACACAATCACAGGAATATCTATTAATAGATGAATCAGAATACTTTGATAAGGACTACTATAAAAATCACTATGGATTAGATGATGATATTGACTTAGTAACATATTACTTGACCTGTTATGATAAGGCAGCAAAACCATGTGAAGACTTTAATGTTGAATGGTATAACAGGACATATCTTCAATACCTAGATGCAAATCCACTTCTTGATTATATAACCCATCCAGATACAAGATATATGGATAAGACTCCAAATGAATACAACATGGAATCCGCCATTTCAACTGATGAGTCACAGTTATACAATGCAATAGAGCAGTCACAACTACTTGATAAAACATGGTATCATAATAATTATAAAATAAACGATTCTGATTTAATCAATCACTTTATAAATGAAGGATTTAAAAAAGGATATACATTAAACAAATCAACTAACAACAATCAAAACCAGGACATATGGCAATACCTATTTGATAATACAGACAATAATATCTCAGGATATGATAGCATACCACAGGCCCAGATAAGAGATTCACAGGAATACCATATCCTCCAGGAGGATGAACTGTTTGATGAAAACTATTATCTGGAAACATATCATGATGTAAAAAATGCTAAAGTCGATGCCCTACAACATTATCTTCAAAGTGGATATAAGGAAGGAAGAAGTCCATCAGAACAATTCAACAACAACCAATACCTAAGAAATCATCCAAACTGTACCATTAATCCATTATTGGATTATCTTCTTCATAATAAACAGGAATATATTCATAAGATAGACAAGGATGAATCAATACAAACACAGGATTTACAGGAATATGCAATATTGGACAATCCACTAGTCTTTGACAGAGAATATTATCTAAAAACAAATTCTGATGTAAAAGCCAATCAGATAGATTCATTAGAACACTTCATCAAATATGGACAATATGAAGGAAGAAATCCCAAAGCAAACATGAACCTAACATACCTCTATGAACAGATACCACAAGAAAAAGACAAATATCTCCAGTATACATTAGATGTATATAAAAAATGTGACAGCTATAAATTAGAAGCACCAGATGAAATTGAAAACTATGAAAGAAACTATCAACTATTAAAGGATAGCATATACTTTAACCAGGACTATTACATCAAACACCATCCATCAATAACCGAAGATGATGATGCAATAGACTACTATCTAAGAAAAGGACGATATGAGAAATATCCAACAAGTAAAATCTTCAGTCACCATGAATATCTTAAATATAACCTAGACCTTAAACACCATGGAGTCGACCCACTAGTACACTTTATCCTATCAGGACTCAAGGAACAAAGACCATACAGAAGACCCAAACTAGAAGAAAAAGACTTTGATAAATATCCGGAAGGATTCTATCAGAGATACTCATTAATCTATGACAGCAACCTCTTTAGTGAAGAATACTATATCCGAAACAATCCACAGATAATAGAAGAAGATACCGATCCAATAATAGACTACCTAGTTAATGGAGTGAGATATTCAAGAAATCCCTCATCACTATTTTCAACATCAAGATACCTTAAATATCATGGCGACATTAAACGAACAGGATTCAATCCACTATATCATTATCTGACAAATGGAATAAAAGAGAAACGATTCATATACCTGCCAAATGAATACTTCCTACATAACATCCAGGAAAGATACACATACCTCCAGACACACAAAATGCTAAATGCCCTAAAGTCCAAAAAGACAATAATACTAGAATACAATCCAGATACAGAATACTTTAAAAAGACGCTTTCAAGCATACTGTCTAATACAAATATAAATTATGAATTAATGGTAATATCAACACAGGATATTCCAGATGATATAAAAGTAATAGAAAAAGCATATAACATTAACATTATAAAAACAGATAATCTAAACAGACAAATATCAAACATACTATCCGATTGTGAAACTGATGTGGTAATACTTGACAAAAACACAATAGTAACACCACACTGGCTAAGCAAATTAACATACAGTGCATATACAGATGATAAGATAGCAACAGTATCACCACTAACAAATCAATCAGACATATTAAATACACAAAGCAATAACATCCTATCCTCAACACAAAATAACCTAAACAACACATCAAAGGAATTTGAAATACAATTCAATGATAATTACATTCAATCAGTCACATCAGAAGACTACTGCATATACATTAAAAATGAAGCATATGGAAAACTAGACAATTACAACTATACCAATATGCATACTCTTTCATATGACCTATATAATATGGGCTGGATTAATCTAAGAAACAATTCAGTATTCCTCTATAATCGACAGAAAAAAGCAAATCCCGATATAAATGATGAATATCATAACGGCTTTTATGATTCAATAGAAGTTAAAAAAATTAATGAAATAATAAATACAAAGGATACCTGGGATAAGACAATTAACAGAAGACGAATGCTGGTATTTACACAATTGGATGATGATGAAAACGTAATACTTGATGATAAAATAAAACATATCTCCAATGTATATGACGTATACATATTGGCATTGGATGGTGAAAAATACTACATATACAAATATGCTAAGGGTATCCTATCATTAATAGACAACAACAAGGTAGACTACTCCTTTGACACTAACTTCTTTGAAAAAACATACTTCAACCTATTAATCAATCTAAAGATTGATGTATTATATACAAAGCACTTCAAACAATTATATCATCCAACAAACAGAAAATTCACGTCAATCATAGAATTAGTAAAATACCTGGAAATTGATGAAATACATGAATGCCCATATCAGGACATAAATCTAAGACAAGAATTGGATGAAATGTTCTACAACGATAAAAGCTATGAGCAAATAATGGAAGAAGCACAAAATAAACTGGACTTTAACAACAAAAGGGTAGTTGTATATACAGCAGTCACAGGAGAATATGATGAGCCAATAATACCATCATATGTAAATAAGGACTTTGACTACATTTGCTTTACAGACAATCCACAACTAAAATCAGATTTCTGGACGATAAGGCTAATGGAAGAAGAAGACATTGATAACATACGTAGGGTAAGAAAATATAAGATTCTGCCACACAAATACCTATCAGAATATGACTATTCAATATGGATAGATACAAACTTTGAAATAACAGCTAACCTTGAGGATTACATTCATAAATACTCTAAAGAAAACAAATTACTTGCAATAAAACATGAATTCCGGGATTGCATATACCAAGAGGCAGAAACATGCATAAACTCCAATAAGGATTCATCTGATGTAATTACCAAACAAATTGATGAATATAAAAAAGAGGGATATCCGGAACATAATGGATTAATAGCAAGTGGAATACTATTTAGAAATCATAACGATAAACAGGTAATCAAAGTCATGCAGGATTGGTATAATCAATTGGAAAACTACAGTTATCGTGATCAGCTAAGCTTTAACTATTCCTGCTATAAAAACAACTTCACATATGATGAAGCAAAGATTTTCTACCTGAAAAATCCATACTTCCAAAGACATGACCATATAAAGAATGGATTTGCACTAAGAATAGCTGATGTGAAATATGCTAAGGATTATGACCTTGAATATATGCCTGAAGAAATAGATGACATCATGGATGCATTCTCTAATCAGACAACAATCATCATGCCAATAACCAATTCCCATAATCTCAAACAGTCAATACAAAGCATACTGGATAATACAAATACCAGCTATGAACTAATGCTTATAAATGACAATATAAATGATATACAAGTTCAGAAAATACTAAGTGAATTTGAAAAGTATGACCAGATAACAATAATAAATAATCAAAAATCCTATGGATATGTACAGAACATCAATCAGGCAATAAACAAGTCAACAGATGACATAGTCATAGTTGACTCAAACAATATATTTACAAACAAATGGCTGCAAAAACTAAAAATCAAGGCATATTCAAACAAGGACTTTGCAACAGTAACATCACTCTTCAACAAAAGTCCATACTATAAGATATCTGATGACGATGACTTTATAAAAGACAATCTGGAAATAATAGCAAACAACATAGAGAAAAAGTCAAGAAATACAATACTAACCATACCAACATCAGATATCAGATGCATGTATATAAAAAGGCAAGCAATATACAAGACAGGATTCTTTGACATAAACTTCACAAAGGAATACTCGGCAATTGACTATTCAAGACGACTCTTAAATAGAGGCTGGAGAAATGCATTGGATACATCCACATTCATATATAATCAGAATGAATTTAACAAAGATTCAACAGACAAGAATAATCTATTCAAACAATATCCAGAATTAAAAGAACAAATCAACGAATACATTGAATCAATAGAATTAAACAATATAATAAGAAACATCAAATATGGAATAAAATCGGACAATACCAAGAAGAAATGCATATTATATGCACTGCACGGTGGAATAGGAGGAACATTACATACAAGTATAGAGCTTATAAAAAACATCAACAATCAACTGGATGCATATCTTTTAATCACATCAACAGACAAAATAGAACTCTACAAATATTCAGATAATGGCCAGTGCAATTTCACCCTACAGGAAGAGGAATTTAAAAAACAATTAAATCTTCTAAGGGTGTGGAAATTAAAATCAAAATACACACTGCTTGACACATCCAATAAGCAGATAAAATGGATATACTTCAACCTACTTGTATATCTGAATGTGGATATAGTGCATATAAGACACCTGATCAAATCATCGCTTGATTTACCATATATAACAGGACGTATAGGAATACCAACAGTATTATCATTCCATGACTTCTACTATGTCTGTCCATCACATAATCTGATAGATGACAACAGACAATACTGTGGAGGAATATGCCCACCATTATATGAAAAATCAGCACTAGGAGGTCAATGCAACATCATCGGAGAATTAAACATTCCATTAACACGTACAATAGTACATAAATGGCGTGATACTGTAAGGGATATGTTTAAAAATATAGATACCTTTGTCACAACATCAAAATCAACATATGACATCTATACAAAATTCTATCCAGAACTAAAAAGCAGTGACTTCAGGATAATAGAACATGGACGTGATGTAAAAACTCCTGATACAATAGAAAGACGGTTAACATTAAATCCTGATGAAAAAATAAGAATAGTTTTTCCAGGACATCTAAGCCATACCAAGGGCTATGAAATAATAAAGGCATTAAAAGAAATAGATACGGATGACAAACTGGAATTCTATTATATGGGAAGTCTGGGAGGACATGAAGACCTGGCAGAGGTCGGAGTGGATCTTGGTGTCTACAATAGAAGTGACTTCAATAAGATTATACATAAAATCAATCCTCACTTTATTGCAATACTCTCAATATGGCCTGAAACATACTGTCATACACTCACAGAAGGATGGGGCAGTGGAGTTCCCATACTAGCCCTGGACATGGGAGCAGTAGGAGAGAGAATAAAACGTGAAGGTGGAGGATACTTACTTGATGATAATCCTCAAAAAGCATATAAACAAATAATTGAATATGCAATGGATACAAATGAATATAATAAGAAAAAAGAAGAGATAACAAAGATAAAATTCAAAACAACAAAACAAATGGGACAGGAATATATGCAGATATATGCAAAATATCTGAACAATTAAATTAATAGCTGGTGGTATTATTCAAGAAAATAATATTAATTTAATAGAATACTTGGATTATCTGAAGAATAATTATTTAAGTCTTAATCCTGAATTTGATGAAGAAAGATTTAACCAATTATATTCACAAGTAACAACACTCTTAACTGATAAGACAAATAAGGAAAAAAGAATTCGAAAATTAAATCATATCAACAATCATATAAAAGAAATTCAAAAAGATTTAATAGAAAAGTCAAACAATGCAAAAAAGGACAATAAACAGTTGAAAGAATCCTTTGAAAAAGAACAATCAAGAAATAAAACCTTAAACAATCAAGCACAATATGACATAACACTAAAAGACAAACTACTGGAAAAAGAAGCAAACATAAAAGGACAATATGAAACATTAAACAATCAACTAAAACAACTATATCAGGATAAACAGTACTACATACAACTAATAAACAACCTGGATATACTTGCAGATATAATAAATTCCAACAACATTCAACAAATAAATCCCTCCAGCCTACAGGCAGATATAAAGCTAAGTCCTGCATATAAATTAATAAAACAATCCAAGTTGATGGATAGGCAATATTATATCAGCAATTACATTAAAAAGGCAGACAATGATGAATACACAAATCAAGACTATGAAGAATATATTGATACATTTGATGAAATAGAACATTACCTGCTAATTGGTGCAAAGCACAAATACAATCCCAACAGGAACTTTGATGCCAACTGGTATGTAAACTATTATAATATTCCAAATCAAACAAATCCACTGGTAGATTATATTCTAAACAAGAATAAACGAACAACCCAACCACCAGCAACAAAACATGATGATAAAATATATAATTCACAGGAATACCATATAATATCCGAATCAGGATTATTTGATTCTGCATGGTACAGGGATGAATATGGATTGGATGAAGATACAAATCCAATAATACATTACATTACAACAGGATATAAACTTGATTACAGGCCATATGATGAATTTGACACAGAATACTATAGAAAACAATATCATCCTCAAGAAGAAAATCTCCTGCTTGACTACATATTTAACATACAAACACACAATGACCATAAGGATAATCCATACAACAAGCCACTGATGGTTGATATACAAGATACATATCCATACATATTCATAGAAGAATACAATCTACTTGATAAAAAGGAATATAATAACCATCAGGATAAGGGAATATACACAGATGAAATAGCAAATTACATAGAAGTTGGCTATAAAAACGATTATTATCTAAATGATGAATTCGACAAGCAGTCATATCAAAAAGATGATGAAAACATCTATGAGGATGCATTATTTAACTATATAGTAAAAGTTGCAACAAAAAACTACAAATATGATGATTATGACTATAACAAGCCATTAAATAATGACATAACTGATTCAATAGAATACAATGTGATAAAAGAGGAAGGACTCTTTGATGAAGAATATTACAGAAACAATTATCCTGAAGTAAAAGAAGAAGACTTACTTGCAGATTACATGATAAATGGTATAAAACACAATAGAAATCCATCAAAAACATTCAACACCAAAGAATACATGAATACACATAAAGATATTCAAACAAATCCATTATTCAACCATATATTAAACGGTAAAAGGGAACTGCTGCTTGATAAAGAGTTTTCCCATGACATTAATGATACACAGGAATATCAGATAATAGCCGAGTCAGGATTATTTGATGAAGAATATTATACCAGTCAATTGGATGAAAAAATCATAAATCCAATCGGTCACTTTATCAGCAAAGGAGCAACTCTAAAGATCAATCCAAATAAAAACTTTGACATAGCATATTATACTACTTCAAAGCCAATGCTTAAGGAATCAAATATCAATCCATTAGTATACTACATAATCAAAGGACAATATGAAAATGACACCCCACATGATACATTAATAGATAAGAATACAGTACTGGACAGACAATACAATGATAACTATACGGTTTTATCAAATTCAAAATACTTCGACAGCACATACTACACCGAACACAATCCAAACATAGACAATGATGATGATGCAATAGACTACTATCTAAGAAAGGGAAGATATGAAGACTATCCAACAAGCAAGTTCTTTGATAAAAAATCATACTTCCAATTGAATCTTGATTTAAAAACATATGGAGTAGATCCAGTAATACATTATACTATGAATGGACATAGGGAACACAGACCATTCAAACGTCCAAAACTCGAATTACAGGACATTCTAGTCTATCCTGAGGATATAAGAAAATACTATGATGTAATATATGAATCAAAATACTTTGATGAATACTACTACATGGAAAACTATCCTGAGGTAGAAGATAATGATATGGATCCAATACTTCATTACATACTGGTAGGCGCAAACATCGGATACAATCCATCACAGTTTTTCTCAACGGAGGATTATCAAAATGCATATCAGGATGTGAAAAAAAATAATATAAACCCCTTATATCATTACCTGCAGTATGGAATAAAAGAAGGACGTAAAAGCTTCATAGTACAGGATGAATTCAACACCAACTATGATTCAAGATATGATCTGCTTCAATCAAAGGAATTATTCCAAAGCCTACAACGGAAATATACAATAATCATACCAATATACAATGCATATGAACAGACAAAAGAATGCATTAAAAGCCTACTTGAAAACACGACACTTGACTATGAATTAATATTGATAAATGACTGCAGTACCGATGAGAGAATAAATGAATTGTTGGACTTGTTGGAGGATATTGATAACATCAAAGTCATACATAACAAGACCAATCAGGGATTTGTAAAGAATGTAAATATGGGCATTTCATTATCAAAACATGATGTAATACTATTAAACAGTGATACAATAGTAACACCAAAATGGCTATCAAAGATGGTGATATCAGCATATTCCAATCCAAAAATAGCAACAGTAACACCAATATCCAATGCATCTGACTTATCAGTAGAAATATTGGGAAGTGACAAGACACAACATGCACTAAATGATATGGCTTATCAGACAGATAAACTATCAAACAAGTACCTAAAATGTCCAACAGGAAATGGTTTTTGCCTATTTATTAAACGAGAAGCAATAAATGATATTGGATTATTTGATGAAGTATTTGGCCGAGGTTATGGTGAAGAAACAGATTTTACTCAAAGAGCTATTAGGAATGGATGGATAAACATCAGAAATCCATCAGTATTCATATATCATAGGCGACATGCATCATTCAAGAAGGAAAATACGGATAAGCTAAAAATAAAGAACAAGAAAATAATCAGACAAAGATATCCTGATGTATACAATCAATGGGATAACTTCATAGAATCCGTAGAAGTACAGAAAACATTGGATAACATTAAATATAATGTAAAGAAAGGACAGAATTCCCAAAGAATTCTATGCATCGCCGATACATTTGACTTAAAGCAGGACTTTGACCATCTAATGTATCTAAGGTTATCAAGAAAATATGATACGTACATATTGTCAGTCGAGAAGGATAGTATTAAGTTCTATAAGTATACTCCAGAATTGTCCATCCTCCTAAACCAGTGGAATACTGATTATTCCTGGGATGAAGATAAGTTCTTCAAACTATACTTCAATCTCTTGGTAAATCTGAAAATAGACTTATTATACGTTAAACAGTCCAGAAGATTATACCATCCAACAAATCGTCTTGCAACAAGTTATACAAACATAATCAAATACTTGGAAATTGACATGATACATGAGAAAAAGCTAAGTGTTGAAAATGTATTTGACATAACTGACAAAAGATTAAATCCAATAAAAAGATTTGATGAACTCATAGAATATAAAAAGTCACATATAGACTTTTCAAAACATAAATGCGTAGTATATACAGCAGTAACGGGAGTCTATGATGAGCCAATAATTCCATCATATGTAAATGAAGACTTTGATTATATCTGCTTTACAGACAATCCACATCTAAAGTCAGACTTCTGGCAGATAAAACATATAAAGGACAGCAAATATGATCCTGTAAGAACTGCACGTATGTATAAGATTCTTCCACATAAATACCTATCAGAATATGAGTATTCATTATGGATAGATACAAACTTTGAAATAACCGGTAATATAACAGATTATGTCAATCGTTATTCAAAGGATAAACGGATACTTGCAATAACACATGAAAAACGAGACTGTATCTATGATGAAGCAGAGGAATGTATAAAATCCAAAAAAGACAATGAAGATACAATAATAAGACAAGTCAAACGATATCAAAAAGAAGGATATCCAAGTCATAATGGACTGATAGCAAGTGGAATTCTATTTAGACAACACAATGACAGTCAGGTTATAAAACTCATGGAAGACTGGTTTGAAGAACTAGTAAATGGAAGCTATCGTGATCAGTTAAGCTTCAACTATGTCTGCTGGAAAAACAACTATAAAATAGAAGAATCACCAGTATTCTATGAGAAAAATGTATACTTCCAAAGACATGACCATTTAAATGCAGGATACTTTACAAGAAAAATCAACACACCCTATGATTCATACTATCATCTAAAATATGATACACAAACAGTAAACAATATCCTCAAATCATTCAAGGATAAGGTTTCAATAGTAATACCAATATACAATGCATACAATCAGACAAAACAATGCATAGAAAGCGTGCTTGAAAACACTACAATAGACTATGAATTGCTTCTGATAAATGACTGCAGCAGTGATGAAAGAATAAAAACACTTCTTGATAAATATGAAGACCATGATAACATAACAGTAGTACATAACAAGACCAACCAGGGATTTGTCAAGAATGTGAACAAGGCATTTACACTAACAAGCAATGACGTGGTGCTCTTAAATAGTGATACAATAGTAACACCAAAATGGATTCAAAAGCTCAAAATCAAGGCATACACCCATGAAACAATAGCAAGTGTAACGCCAGTATCAAATGCTGCAGGAGCATTCTCAGTACCAAAGGCAGGAATAAATGATGTGGAAGCTGATAAAATTGATGACGTGGCAAATATAGTGGAAAAAGCATCAGATGACTCATTTATCCTTACACCTACAGCCAATGGATTCTGCATGTATATTAAAAGAAAGGCAATATATGATGTAGGATTCTTTGATGAAATATTCGGCAAAGGATATGGAGAAGAAAATGACTTCTGCATGAGACTAAACAAGAAAGGATATCATCATATAATAGATCCATCAACATACATCTATCATGAAAGAAGTGCATCATTCTCCAAACAAAAGGATAAGCTAATCAAAGAAAATCGTGTAATACTAGCCAATAAACATCCGGAATATAAGCAATTGGTTAATGAATTTGTAGATTCAAGTCACTTTAAAAATACTCGAATAAGAATAGATGATGCCTTAAAGTCAACAAATCCCAAAAACAACAGAAAAAGAATATTATATGCTATACATGATGGATCTGGTGGAACATTACATACAAGTATAGAGCTTATGAAGAATATTGATAAGACAATGGATGCATATCTTTTAATAACAGGAAGACAAAACATATCCCTCTATAAATACAATAGTCTTGGAAATAACATAGCCGAACATAAGGATGGCGATAAGGAATTTGTAAAATATCTTCAACTAATCAGAAGATGGCCAAAAGAATACATTTATTCTGCATTAAATACAAGCATTGAAGAGCTGAAAATGATATGCTTCAACATGTTAGTAACATTAAACATTGACATAGTACATATCAGACATTTAATCTATTCATCTTTTGATTTGGCAGAAGTTGCAAAACGTCTGGGCATACCAGTAATATTATCATTCCATGACTTCTACTATGTATGTCCATCACACAACCTATTGGATGACAACATAAACTACTGTGCAGGAGTCTGCAGTGAATATAATCCAGAAAACAATAGGCAGGGACAATGTCAAATAACAGCAGGACTTAATATACCAATAGCAAAGTCAATTATATCTGCATGGCGTAATAATGTAGAAAAATTACTTGATAATTGTGATGCATATGTCACGACATGTCAATCAGCATATGACATTTATACAAAATATTATCCAAAACTAATAGAAAGAGACTTTAATATAATAGAACATGGAAGAGATATAAAGACACCTGATACAACAGAATATGTAAGTCCAATAAAATCTGATGAAAAAATAAGAATAGTATTCCCGGGACATCTAAACAGCAGCAAAGGATATGATTTGATAAAGGCCATAAAAGAATATGATACAGATAATAGATTAGAATATCATTATATGGGGAGTATATTGGGCTCTGAAGACTTGGAGGATATTGGAGAATATCATGGATTCTATGATAGAAGTGAATTTGAAGACATAGTTCATAGCATAAAGCCACACTTTATTGCAATACTATCCATATGGCCAGAAACATACTGTCATACACTAACTGAAGGATGGGCCTCTGGAATACCAGTACTGACAACTAGATTGGGTGCATTAAAGGAAAGGGTTGAAACAAATGGTGGAGGATTCTTTGTAGATTTAAATCCACAGAAAGCCTATGAAGAAATCATACGAATAAGTGAAAATCCTGATGAATACATGAAAAAAGCAAGTCAAATACCTGACATAACATTTAAAACATCGCAATCAATGGGAGAAGACTATCTTAGGCTATATAAAAAATATTTAAAATAATAATGTCCTGATAATGAGATATCATCTAGTGAATACAAACTTCACATATTTATAAAAAAAATTATTAATATTATTGTATAGAAATTAATAAACATTAAATAAATGGAGAATAAACATGACTGAAAAATTGACAATTACAGAAGAATGGGATAAGGTTTTTCCAAAAAGTGAGAAGGTAAATCATGAAAAAATAACATTCACAAATCGTTATGGCATAACTCTTGTTGCAGATAAATTTGAACCAAAAGAATCTGAAGATAAATTACCTGCTATTGCAATAAGTGGACCATTTGGTGCTGTTAAAGAACAAAGTTCTGGATTATATGCACAGATTCTTGCAGAAAGAGGATTTTTAACAATAGCTTTTGATCCCTCATTTACTGGTGAAAGTGGAGGAACACCACGTTATATGGCATCTCCCGATATAAACACTGAAGATTTCCAGGCTGCAGTAGATTACTTGTCTACAAATGATAAGGTTGATTCTGAAAGAATTGGAATTCTTGGAATATGCGGATGGGGTGGAATGGCATTGAATGCTGCATGTATAGACACCAGAATTAAAGCAACAGTAACCGGTACAATGTATAATATGAGTAGAATGAATGCCAAAGGATACTTTGATGAGGCAGATAATGCTGATGCCAGATATGAATCAAAAGTTGCTTTAAACAGGCAAAGAACCGAAGACTATAAGAATGGTGAATATGTTAGGGCTGGTGGTGTAATTGATCCACTTCCAGATGATGTGCCTCAATTTGTTAAAGACTATCATACATATTATAAAACAGAAAGAGGATATCATCCTAGAAGTTTAAATAGTAATGATGGCTGGAATGTCATAGGAAATATGTCCTTTTTAAATCAGCCAATAATCAATTATGCTGATGAAATCAAATCAGCAGTATTAATTATTCATGGAGAAGAAGCACATTCCTGTTACATGTCAAAAGATGAATTTGAAAAACTTCAGGGTGATAATAAGGAATTATTACTCATTCCAGATGCAGTACATATTGATTTATATGATAATCTGGATGTCATACCATTTGACAAAATTACAGAGTTCTATAATAAATATTTATAGCTTTTCACAGTAATTTTGCTAAATACGTGGGTGAAATTAAATGAATATGATGATAGGATAATGTTTTATGATCTCCTATTTAACATATTTCTTCACACACTCCCTTTCTTTTATTAAATCGTTTGAGAATTTTACTTAGTATTGTATAACTCTATTTTTTTAGTGTTTTTACTATTTTTTTGGATGTAAATATCATCATAATTTTTTTGTAATAATTTTTGATTTCGTATTTCCTGTTTGCCGGATAATTATTTTTAATTCCTGACTTTGATTATTAAATTTATGCTCTAAACTAAAGCTTCCATCAGATATTCTTCCATCAATGATATGTTCATCATCCAGGTATACCTCACAGGTAGTGTTAACAGGTAAGTTGCATAAATCCTTACAGTTTAATTTAAATGATAACATATCATCAGTCACATTCATGTCATTTATATATGCCTTAATAGGTATGAGGACATTACCTTCCTCGGATATTGGGGTTGTTACTGTAGTTTCAAGTGTCTTTTCGGATTTTATTTCAATAACCACATCCGGATTATAATAATTAATCAAATCCTTATTTAAGTATCCATGATCATAATAGAAGAATATTTCTTCAAAGTATGTCTTTAAGGGATTGGTTAATGGATAAATACTTTTATCACAAATGATTAGTGCATGTTTATCGGATAAGGGGTCTATATTTATATAGTATTCTGACTGGACTGAATTAAACTCTTTAAACTTCTCAGGTATCTCCATTTTAATTATTCTTTCAGGATTTCTAAAGTTGATAGTTACATCTTCTATATGTTTATAGTTTAGATAATCATCATTCTTTTCATATGACCATGAATCATCATTAAACAAATCACCATTATTCATATAGGACTTTAAATATGTCCTCTTGGATATTTCATCATGTATGTCCTTCTGTGACTTGTTCTTTAAGGTTTTATGAAGTATATATGATACAACCTTCAATGAAGACTTGGATGATATTTTAGTATCATTTATCAGATAATCCTTCCTATCCAATATGTCATTTAAGTCATAGATGTAATTTTTCAATTCATTAACATGTCTTTTAGGTGGATGTGTATCAATTGGAAGATATTCCCTTAGAACAACGGACTTATCTGGTATGATAAACTGTGCATAACTAATATTTTCATTATCAAAGAATTTTCTCTTTGAGGAAAGGTATCTCTTCATATTCTTGAGATTATATCTTGACTTATAATTTTTATCATAATGCTGTCTTAGTTCATTATCCTTATCATTTATCAGGAAATAATAGTTATCTCGTCCCTTAAGACTTTGATTAAGTTTGGTAATTTCATTAAAGAAGTCTTTACAATAATGGAATTGATGTTCAATATCTGTTTTTCTTATTTCATTACTTTCTACTGAGAATCTAATAACATATTCATCATCAGGATAATCTGATAAGTCATATTCAAAGTCTAGAAATCCATCCTTGAAAGTGGCAGTCTTAATGAAATCATCGTTTATATAGATATCTGCATCTGCATCTATTGACTTGTTGTATACATCCTTAGCAAATAATCTGACGGTCAATTTATTATCCTGTAATGTAAAAATATCAAAGTTATACATTAACTTTTTTCTTAAGATGAAATCATTGTTGTAATTTGGATATAATGGATTGTCAAGAAAGCGTTCAGTTCTTATTTCAATTACATCATCTGCTTTAAACCAGTCTATTAAATTCTTATTGAAATACCATTGATCCCAGTATAGAAATACTTCCCTATAATATGCAAGGAATGTAAATAGTAATTTTTGTGTAGATGAATCTCTAAAAATCAGTGCTTTCTTATCAGTGAGGCTGTTTGGATTCTTATAATATTCACTAAAACTGTTTGATACCTTTCTAAATTCGGGTGGTATCTCTTTGCCATCAATTATTTCAAAATCTTCGGTCAAATCTATTCTTTGCACACTTAATGTGGCATTTTTTTCATATCGGTCATCTTTGGGATAGGACCAGTTTTTATCTGTAAACAAGTCACCTGGATAATTGAAGTAGCGTATCTTTAACTTTGTCATTAAAAGTTCATGTATTTCAGCTGGTGATTTACTGGTTGTTTTTGATAATATGAAAGGAACAATCTTCAGTGCTGCCATATAATTAATATGCGTATCATTTTTAAAGAAATCCTCTTCTGTTAATATATCATTTAAATCATAAATATAGTCCTTTATTTGATCTGTATTTCTTCGAGGTGTTATAGTATCAAATGGCAGGTAGTTTCTTAAGACTACACTTTTATCCGGCACTACAAATAGGTTATAGGTCATGTTATTGTTTTCTATATAAATCTTCTTGGATAAATAGCTTTCAATAAATTTCTCCGCATCAAATGCACTTTCATAATTTTCATCATAATGTTGAGGTATTTCATTATTAGAATCATTTACTAGAAAATAATAGTCATCTTTACCTTCAAGAGTTTTTAAAAGACATTCAAACATTTTATTAAAATCATTTATCATATTCATTCACCAGCGTGTATTATACTAATATTTGTAAATGCAAATACTTATTTTTATTCACATATTTTTTGAAATTTATCATTTTAAACATCAAACCAATTAAAATAACATTTTTTTTTAGGATATTATTTTTCTATTAAAAATTTTTATAACCATACTTGATAACAAAATATATTAATGATACCAATAAGATATATTATTAATATTAATTTACGGGAAAAAAACATAAAGTTGATAAAATGGATGAAGTAGGAATAATGTCAATACAACATATGGTTGGAGGAGTACTCTCTGGATTCATATGTTTTGGGTTTCAAAAAGGATTATTTGGTATAACTAATGAATTTATAGGAGTAATCATAGCATTAATAATAGTATATGCTTTAGGTAAACATGCTGAAAATAAATATGGAAGAGAAAAAATTGCTCTTGGATCATGGATATCCAATGGAATATTACCATTTTATTTATTATGGATGGTAATATGGATTGTACTGCAGAATTACCAAATGTTCATCATGTAAAAATGATTTGAATTACTTCAACTCCTTTATTTTTTTATAAATCTTATTTTTTTTAATAAATTTTCATGGAAAGAATTATAATGTGTTCTATCATAGGATTAAAAGGATACGAAATAGCAGATGCTAAATGTATGTTGGATGTACTTTCACATAGAGGAAATGACGCTAAGGGCATATATTATCAGAATGAATTATATCTTAATGATGATGTCAACTTGTTGGATGATAATCTTGGTGATGAATCATTAATCTTAGCACATAATCTATTATCCATTGTAGGGGTCAATCAGACACAGCCATTAATATCTGACAATCTGGTATTGGTTTCCAATGCGGAGATATATAATTATAAAGAACTGGTGGATAAATATGGATTTGATGCTTTGGATGGAAAGTCAGACTGTGAAATAATAATAAGGATGATTGAATATTACTATGAGGGTAATCTTGAAGAGGCAGTACAAAATACAATCAAATACTTGGATGGGGATTATGCCTTCTGTGTCTATGATCATGAAAATTATATGCTTGTACGTGATAGGATGGGTGTAAAACCATTATATTATAGTTTTGATGGTGAAAAGTTTGCATTTGCATCTGAACAGAAGGCATTAAAAAGGATAGGTTGTAAAAACATATCAAATCTTAATCCACGATATGCAATAATCAATGATACGATAAAACGGATACATCCTGATTATCAAAGATGTGAATCAGATAAGTCATATACTCAATTAAAGCAGGAGTTAAAAAATGCATTGACTAATGCAGTTAAAAAAAGGGTTGAAGGACTTGAAGAAGTAGCACTGCTTTTTAGTGCAGGAGTAGACAGTACATTGGTTGCAGTTCTGTTAAAAAAATTAGATATCAATTTCACAGCATATACCATTGGTGTGGAAAACAGTCAAGATCTACAAACAGCCAGAAAAGTAGCACAAGATCTGGATATTCCACTTAAATATAAGATTATTACACAGGGGGATGTTGAAGAATACTTTTTTGATACGGCCGATGCAATAGAGGATGACAATCTTATGAAAATAGGTGTGGGTATGACAATTAATATGACAAGCAGACTTGCATCAGAAGATGGTCATAAGGTAATATTATCCGGACAGGGTGCTGATGAGCTCTTTTGTGGATACAATCGATATAAAAATAAATTTGATAAGCCTCAGCAATTGCTTGATGAATTAACACATGACTTAAACAATATGTATCATGTAAATCTTGAACGGGATGATAAGGCAACAATGAACAATTCACTTGAGCTAAGAGTACCATTTCTAGATAAGGGTGTTGTTGATGTGGCAACCAGGATGCCAATAAAGCATATGTTAAAATCAGATGATGATAAAATAAGAAAACACATACTGCGCAGTGTTGGACTGGAATTGGGAGTTCCAGAAGAAGTGGCATACCGGCCAAAAAAGGCTGCTCAATATGGTACTGGTATAGATAAGATAATCAAGAAAAAACTATCAAAAAAACAGGAATTCAAGGAATTCATAGAAAAATCAAGAAAAAACAATAAGAGATAATGGGTAGTGTTGATTATCAACAGACCTTCAATAATCTATTTTTTTTCTCATGGCCAAGCTTATTCTACCCCTCAATTACAATAGTCATAACTGATGATCCTGTTGGATGATATGTTTATACTTTTAAAATCATCCCATTCAATTATCTATTTAAATTAGATTAAACATATAATATACTATTGTTAAATAATATATAATATTATAATGAAAAATTATTGGAGTTATTATACATGGAAATAGAAAAAGAAGCAGAAGAAATATTAAATAAGTTTTCAAAAGTACTTGAAGAGATTCCTGACCAAGAAGAAACACAATACTTGGTAGATAACTTAAACAGGATGAGAATTGATGAAAATGAAGAAAGTACTCCTGATAAAATATTAAGAAATGCTCATATTGATAAACAACGTAGTGTAATAGCAGAAAAAGGGAAATGGACAAAATGAGATTAAAATTATTAGTGGAAATACCAGATACTCCTGGTCAATTATTAACCATATTACAACCTTTATCCTCATTAGGTGCAAATGTATCCACAATTATCCATGAACATGACAACAGAACATCCGATGGTAAAATACCGGTACATTTCACAATTGACGGATCACGTCAAGTGCTCAAGAGAGGAATGGATATAATAAGAGAAAATGCTATTGACATAGTACAGATAGATGACGTCTTGCAGAAAGAAACACAAACATTCCTGGTACTCGGTGATATTACAACAGGCAATATCATGGATACAATACATGCAATTGATGACTTAAAAGATGTTAAAATAGCAAGTGTAGATTTAAATATTGGAAATGATTTACAGGAATCCGTATGTAAATTAACTGTAGAAACAAGAAATCATAGAAAGTTAGAAGCTCTACGTCAAATCCAAGAAATTTCTGATAATAATAATCTAATATTAATAAAAGAAATTTAAAGGAGTAATTAAATGAATTCAAATAAGATGAGATTATGTCTACTCGGTTTTGGTGCAGTAGGTCAAGGAGTTGCAAAAGTAATTCAGATGAAACATGATGAACTAATAGAAAAATACAACCTTGACTTAGAGATTACTGCAATATCCGACAGATCAGGTGCAGCAATAAATCCAGACGGACTAGACTTACAACAAGCATTAGATACTAAAGAAGAAACTGGTAAAATAAAGGATTATCCAGAATATGGTGTAGAAGGAATAGATGGCCTTGAAGTACTTGATAAGGCTGAATATGACTGTTTAGTAGAGGCTACACCAACAAATATTGAAGATGGTGAACCAACACAATCCCATATACTAAAGGCTATGAATGATAAGAAAGATGTAGTAACCTCAAATAAGGGTCCCTTAGCATTAAACTTCAAAACACTCATAGAAACAGCAAGAAAAAACAATGTAAAATTCCGTTTTGAAGCAAGTGTAGGGGGAACAATGCCAGTAATAAATCTTGCACGTGAATCCTTAGCAGGAAACAATATACATTCAGTACAAGGAATATTAAACGGTACAACAAATTACATTCTATCACGAATGGCAAATGAAGGTTCAGAATATGAACCAACACTCAAAGAAGCACAGGAATTAGGAATTGCTGAAACAAATCCATATCAGGATGTTGAAGGATTGGATGCAGCATGTAAAATTGTAATAATAGCAAACAGTCTGATGGGATGGGATGTAACACTTAAAGATGTAAAACGTACAGGTATTTCAAAGATAACATCAAATGCAGTACAACTTGCACTTAAAGATGGATATCTTATAAAATTAGTGGCAGAAGCAGTAGATGGTAAATTAACCGTTGGACCAATGCTTGTTAAGAAAGGATCACCATTTGCAGTAAATGGTACATTAAATGTAATAACTCTTAAAACAGATTTATCTGAAGATGTAACAGTAGTAGGAATAGGTGCAGGTTCTATTGAAACAGCATCAGCTATACTTAGTGACATTATTAGTATAGGTAAATATAATTCTAATTAAGTATTATATTCTGCTTCTACAACTATTTTTTTTTAATAAATTATTTTTTTCGAAAATATGCTCATTTTAAATAAAAATTCAATATAAAGGGGAGATTAACTTATGAACAATATGGAAAAAGATAAATATTTTGCACCTCCATGGCTAAAATATCCAAACAGTCCACTAGAATCCGCATTCTGGAATGATGGAAATGGGGCTGAATACTTATTAGAATATAAACATCACGTAACAGAAGATGATGAATACTTGGTGAAATTTCCAAAGTCAATAATATATCAGAATCCAATAGAAGCATCAGATAATCTAAGCAAGCCAACAAGAGATTATCTTGCAAGCAATAAGAAACCAATATTTGTAAAACTATGGACTCCTGATGGAAAAGCAATATATCATCCAAACCTTGATGATGAGAATTATACTGTAATGTATGACACATTATTTACAGATAAAAGTGTAATACCAATAGGAACAGAACACTATCATACAATCTATGAAATAATAGATGTTGTAAAAGAAGACATAATGAATCTTAACCTCCCTGAGGATGATAAAAAAACAATATGGGATGAACTAGAATATACAGTATGTCTGAATGCAGTATACTATAAGTTTGTAACAGAAATCAAGTTCTGTAAAGAACTTAAGAGAACACGCAACAATTCAATATTTTGTCTAAGTGACAACCTGGAATATGGTGTAAAAATGAATGATGACGGCACTTTTACAGGAAAAAATTATATGGGTGCAGTAATCATGCATGTAAGAGATGAAATAAACAAGGTATATGAAAACTATGATGAAATTGACTGGGAATTGTCTGGTGGAGCAAACAGTCGTAACTTATGCAACTGCCTACTTCACTGATAAATTTTTAAGCAAACCTAAAAATCATAGTAAGGTATTAAAATTTAATCATATAAACAATAATATATACAAATAAAAATAATTAACAAAAACAGTGATTCGATGAAATACGTAATAGTAATAGCAGACGGAATGGCAGATGAACCAATAGATGAAATCGATGGAAAAACTCCTGTAATGGTAGCAAATACTCCAAATATGGATTATATTGCAAAAAACGGATATACAGGATATGCAAAAAACGTGCCTGATGGAAAAACACCAGGATCCGATGTTGCAAACACATCCATCATGGGATTTGATCCCTCAATGCTAAAAGGAAGAGGTCCACTAGAAGCTCCAAGTGTAGGAGTAAGTCTAAATGATGAAGACGTGGCATTCAGATTAAACTTCATCAACATCAAAGATGGTAAAATCAACGACTTCACCGCAGATCATATCTCAACAGAAGAAGCAGAAGAACTAATAAAAGCATTAAATGATGAATTTGGAGACATAGGAACATTCTATCCAGGAGTCAGTTACAGAAACCTATTTGTAATAGACGACCTAGAAATGGAAGAGCTTCAAAACACACCACCTCATGATGTTGTCGGTCAAGCAGTAGAAGACCATATACTAAAAGGAAATCCTGAAAAAGCAGATAAAATCAACCAGCTAATGTTCGATTCTACAAAAATACTGGAAAACCATCCTGTAAATCAAAAACGTATAGAAGAAGGAAAACTTCCAGCAAATATGATATGGCTATGGGGACAAGGAGCAAAACCAACAATAGGAAACTTCCCAGAAACCTACAATCTAAAAGGAGCAACAATCACTGGTGTAGACCTGCTAAAAGGAATCAGTACCTACATAGACCTGGATGTAATAGAAGTGCCAGGAGCAACAGCATACTTTGACACCAACTACCAAAATAAAGTAGACTATGCATTAGAATCACTAAAAGAACATGATGTACAATTTATACACATAGAAGCACCAGATGAAGCAGGACATGAAGGAAACCTACCAGAAAAAATCAGAGCAATAGAAAACATTGACAGCATAATACTTGAAAAACTACTAAAAGAACTACCAAACATAGATGAAGAATACGCAATAGCCGTACTTCCAGACCATCCAACACCAGTAAACATAAAAACCCACACCATGACACCAGTACCATTTGCATTCTACTCAACAAACATAACCGAACCAGATGCAACCCAAGAATACACTGAAAACATGGACAACGGTAAATATGGAACAATAGTAGGACATACCCTACTGAGTGAAATGATAAAAGTAAGCAAAGAATAACCAAATAACTTCCCTTTTTTTCTATCTTTTTTAACATCCTTTTATAAGATTATATTTTTTAAAATAATTTATTATAAAACATTTAAATGATAAAAAATTGATTTTATATATTATATACTTTATTTATTTACTTCACCAAGTCTAACTATATTTATAAAAAAATGTTTTCAAATAGTTTCTTTTTTTGAAAGTTTTGGATAAATTCTAAAAAATTTATAACTATATATTTTATCAATGATAAATTAAATAATATCTTAATAAATTTCAAATATTTTGATTGATTTTATAATAAAGAATTAGATTATTTTTATTTAATAATATAAAAATAATTTTTAATTATTTTTCATATTTTTAATCGGATATTATTGGAAATTATTGAGTAACTAATCGATTTAATCGATATAACAAAGTTATAGTGGTTAAAAATGAAGAATAAAATTTTATGTTTTACATTCATTTTAACAATATTGTTAATCGGAGTTACAGCTATTAGTGCTAGTGATGTGAATAATACCAACACACAAGTACAAGTAACTGATAATGTAATTGATGATGTTGCATCAAATGATGTACAAACAGATAATATATTGGAAAAAAACACAAAAAATATAAAAAATGATGATGAATACGATGGTATTACCGTCACACAGGAAAACTTTACAAACTACTTCAATACTAACGGTAATACAAAAGATACAGTAACATCTAATTCAAAACTAAGATTCAGTGGAGAAATAGATGTAAATCAAAACATAATAATTGACAAAGCATTAAACATAACATCTGATAATGCAATAATAAAACTCAATACAAATACATTCACAATCAACAATGGTGGTTCAAACACTAATATAACTGGACTAAACTTCTCTAATACTAAAGTATTTGTAGATGGTGCAAGTAATGTGGTTTTAAATAAGATAAATGTAACAGCTAAAGATCAGACAATTGGATGGAATACGGGAGTAACATCAATACGTGAAGGATCATTTAATATTACAGTTGCAAACAGTACATTTTATACCAAAGACAATGGAGGAAGCAGTACACTTGTATTAGCCAATGCAAAAAATTGTACTATCGAAAACAATGTTATAACTGCAGAAGGTGGTGTTGGTAATTTATTATACTTAACAACATATAATATTAACTCTCAATTAACAGAAGACAGTAATTCTTATAATGTAATTAGAAATAATACATTGACTGGACCAGAAACACCTTCTATCATATGTTGGGCTTTAGTACTATCAGGACATAATAATACAATTGATAATAACACAATTGATTATACAGGTGTTGGAATTACTTCACAGGTTATAATCATAGATGATGAGTTTAACTATGAACATCAAATAACTGAAAACAACACAGTTACATATAATAATATTAATAATGGTGCTTCAGTTGTACTATTTAATAATTCAAAAGTAATTGGAAATAATTTCACAGGTAATGTTGTAATAGGACAGGACAGTACTATAGAATACAATCAAATACCAAATAATTTTAATGTGGCTTATAACTGTGAAGTACATAATAATCAGTTTGGTGCGGATATAGTAATTGCAGATGGTTCTGAATTAATCTTTAATGATGTAACATGTAATGCCATGATAAATGGTGATGGTAATTCTATTCTTGATAATCAAATTGATGGGGATTTGACTATATCCTCTGATTATAATCATATTCAAAATAATGATGTAAATAATATATTTTTAATAAATGGAGCATCAAGTAATCAGATAACTGATAATAATTTTGTAAATATGGATTTAGAGATAGGTACTGAATATAATACAGTTGCATACAATAATGTATTGGGTGATATTAGGGATAGAAATGAAGATGATTCAACTAATGTAATAGAAGACAACAATTTCATTACTGAAAATAATTTAAATGTTGATGATAATTATCTTGTTGAAAATAATTTAAATGTTGATAATTCCAAGAAAAATCTTAAAATGGATGATGATGAATATACAACGATTGTAATCACAAATGAGAATTATCAAAATTATTTCATAACTAGAAATCAAAATAATATTTTAGAAATTAGTGGTATAAGATTTACAGGTCAAAATGCTGTTCCAAATGATAGAAATGTAATATTTTATTTCAATGAAACAATAAATGATCTACGTCATGTTACTTTTAGTCCTAATCGTCAATATTCTTATATTATGACAGCTAATCCAAATTTAACTTTTAGAAATATTAAATGGGATTTTTCATGTGTTCGGGACCATACTTTAATAGTTACTAATATGACATTTGATTATGGTGCTGGTTATGATGCACAAAACATAAGTAATAGGCAACCGATTATGACATACGGTTCTTCAAAAGTAATTTTTGATAATATAACATTTAATTCTCATATAACTAGGAATGATTTAAAAGTTGTTGATGAGGAAACACAAGAAATAACTGAATATAATTTACCATATCTTATTTATGTAAACGCTAATACGGAATTTAGAAATTGTAATATAAATATGTCCTGTTTTGCAACAACTGTTGATTGGATGCCTGGCAGCAGTACTTATGGTAAAAATAGTTTAATACCAATTTATCAGAAAAATGGAACTGCAAAAGTGCCTCATTTTCTGGAAATGTATAATAATACTATATTTATAAACACAACTGAAACTTATGGGTCTTATGCTACTATATATGGATTGGATTTACATGATGCTGCTATATTAAAATCAAATAATATCACATTAGTGGCAGGTGAAGGTTGGATGTATGCGATTCATCCAAGATCATGTCCTGTTAACATAACTGAAAACATAATAAGAGTTTCTGGAATAAATTATACTTCAGCTATTGGATTGGAAAGTCCATATGACTGTATTATAGATAATAATACTATATATGTAAATTCTTCAATGGATGAACAGCCAAATGATGGAAAAAGTAATGAATACTGTACATATGCAATATTCATTAATGATTATGGATATATGGGTGGTTATTTAGATACTTCCAAGTCAAAAGTATTTAATAATACTATTAGTAATAATCATATTATTGGAAATGCATTTAATACTTATGCTATTGAAGAATTTGGTGGAAAAGAGAATAAATTCATTAATAATACAATTGAAGTCAATGCAGCAACAGCAATGGGTATTGGAGTAATAGGAACTGATCTTACAATAGCCAACAATACATTATTGATTAATGGTACACGTACAACTGGTTTAACTATTGACTACTTGGGTGCAATGACAACTGGTATATATGTTGCACGAGGTAGTAACAATACCGTTACTGGAAATAATATTACTTCAACAAAACTGGGAATGTATGTGATGTTTGAAAGGGATGATTTGATTGAAAACAATACTATATTAACAGACTATGAAAATGCAATTTACCTACAAAAAGTTAACAATTCAATCATTGATTATAATTACCTTGAATCTGAAGAACTAAATGGTAACCATGCAGTAATAGATAATGAAGGTGTTGGTAATACAATTAAATACAATTTACCTGAAGATCCAAAATATTTCTCACTTAAAATAGATACAACAGAATTTACATTAGGTACAAATGCTACCATTAAAGCTAGCATATACTATGGAAATGAAGATGGGCAGGAAGTAGCAGAAAATATAACCAAAGGTAAAGTTGCATTTAAAGTAAACGGTAAAACACTTAAAAGTACTGATGGAAAAGTTATCTATGCTAAGGTGGTAAATGGTATTGCTACTATTGAAAACTATGAAATACCAGAAAGCTGGGATAAAGAAGGTATGACAATAGAAGCAGTATACTCTGGATCTCTACAGTGTGATTCATTAAGAAGCGACAAACAAGAGCTCACAATCAACAAAGAAGTAACACCATTAATTACAACAGAGGATGTACTAACAACAATAGGAAGCACAGTAACACTCAAGGCAACGGTAACAGGACCTGAAGAAATGCTTAACAATGCAAAAGTAGTCTTTAAAATTAATGGTAAATCAGTTAAAGATGAAAACGGCAAGGTAATCTATGCAAAAATAGTAAATGGTGAAGTATCAGTAGAATATAAAATACCTGATACTTACAATGCAAGAAATTATACTTTAACTGCAGTCTACATCGCATCAAATTATAATCGTTTAGAAGATTCTAAAACTTTAACAATAACTAAAGAATAATATCTAAGTGGTTGTAAATTATTTTAAATAAAAACTATTTAAACTTGGTTAATCTTTTTTTAAAGGTTAACTATTTATATTTTTTTGATATTTCTTTTTTAACATCTTTTTTTGTTAATTAAATTCTTTTTTTGTCATGCTTTTATTTTGAATAATTACTAATGTTAATTCTGTTTCTTGTCCTTGATGATAATACTAAATATTATTAGTTACATATATTACATTATTATTAAGGTTTTTATGTAAATCTTACATAAGTATTTATTGTATAATGTACATATTTTTAATTACAGTTATGTACAATGTATATTATATTAATAATTGAATAAACAGATTTAAATTTATTTGGGAAGAGTTGATAAATTTGTCAAAATATATTGTAGTAACTGGTGGTGTTGTAAGTTCCATAGGAAAAGGAATTACATCAGCATCAATAGGTAGAATACTAAGGTCATATGGAGTTAATGTAACTGCTATTAAAATTGACCCATATCTCAATTGGGACTCAGGAACATTAAATCCATATCAGCATGGTGAAGTGTATGTTACTGATGATGGAATGGAATGTGACCTTGATTTAGGTCATTATGAAAGATTCCTTGATGTAAGTCTCTCAGGTAAGGCAAACATCACAACAGGAAAAGTTTATTCATCCGTCATCGAAAAGGAACGAAAAGGGGAATATTTAGGTTCTTGTGTACAAATCATACCTCACATCACTAATGAAATAAAGCTCATGATAAGAAATATAGCCAATCAAACAAAGGCTGATGTTGTAATGGTAGAAATTGGTGGAACGGTGGGAGATATTGAAAGCCAACCATTTATAGAAGCAGTAAGACAATTCAGTCATGAGGAAGGACGTGACAACTGTATGTTTGTACATGTAACATATGTACCATATCTACGTGCAGCAAAAGAATTTAAAACAAAACCAACACAACACAGTACCAAGGAACTAAGAGGATTGGGAATAAGTCCTGATATGATAGTATGCCGTTCTGAGCTAAGACTTGATTCAGCACTTAAGGAAAAAATAGCCTTGTTTTGTGATGTGCCAACAGAGGCAGTAATCAACACGCCTGATGCTCATTCAATCTATGAAGTACCTCTTACAATGTACTCAGAAAATGTTGGAAGTCTAGTGCTTAACAGATTAAAGATTGATGTATCTGGAAAAGCTGATTTATATCAGTGGAGTCAAATAGTTGAAGATTTAGAAATTGAAGCTCCAAAGGTAAAAATAGGAGTGGTTGGTAAATATATTGAACTTGAAGATGCATATATCAGTATCCGTGAAGCACTCAAACATGCAGGTGCAGACAATAAGGTAAAAGTTGACATTGACTGGATAAAAGCTGATGAAGATTTCAATCCTGATTTACTAGCTCATTATGATGGACTTCTAATACCTGGTGGATTTGGTGAACGTGGAATAAATGGTAAAATTGAAACGGTCAAATATGCAATTAAGGAAAAAATACCAATATTCGGTATATGTCTGGGTCTTCATGCAATGACAATAGCAATAGCTCAGCTTAATGGTCAGGAAGATGCTAACAGTACAGAATTTGATACTGAAACATTATGTCCTGTCATTGACATGATGGAAGAACAGAAGAAGATTAAAAATATGGGTGGTACAATGCGTCTAGGTGCATATCCATGTACAGTTAAAGAAGGTACCATTGCATATGAAGCATATAAGGAAACAGAAGTATCTGAAAGACATAGACACAGATATGAAGTTAACAATGAATATCGTAAATTCCTTGAAGACTCTGGTGCAGTAATATCTGGAACATCACCTGATGATTTCCTTGTAGAAATAATAGAACTTAAGGATCATCCATGGTTCTTGGGATGTCAATTCCATCCAGAATTTAAATCAAGACCTAATAATACACATCCAATATTCAAATCATTCATTAAAGCTGCAAAGGATAAAAAAGAACATAAAAACTAACATCTCTTCCCTTTTCTCTCTTTTTTGTAATAATTATCTAATTAATTATGACTTTATATTATGTTAAACTCATTGCTATAATACTTGCAGTACTTGCTTGTACTATAGCCACATATACTGATATTCGTTATCAGATTATACCTAACTGGCTTACGTTTACAGTGGGAATTGTAGGATTGATTCTTGGAATATATTACTATTTAAACAGTGATGTAGGATTGATTATTCTATACCTGTTTACAATACTTCTTGTCTACATACTATCTTATTTGTTATGGCATGTTGGATTATGGGCCGGTGGTGATGTTAAGCTTTTTACTGCATTGTCTACACTCTTTGTTAGGGAATATATGGATATACTACCATTATTTAAATTTTCAACTTTGGTATTTCCAGTATATATTCGCAACATTAGTCCAATATTTGATTTGATATTTAACAGTGTATTGTCAGTACTTCCATTAATTCTATTAATTGTTATCTTTGAAATAATTAGAAATAAGATTTATTTAATTAAAGATGTTGTAAAAAGTATTAATTTAATTGATGTTGTAATTATTTTCAATGCATTGATGTTATTTACCATAATTGATAATATACTTGATACATCTGTAGTAATTAAATTTATTATTTTACTACTAATTTCATATCTTAACAGACAAATATCAGGAAATGACAACAGAATCATAATCATAATCTCGGCCATTACACTTGTTATATCAATATTCATGAATCTATACATGCTTTATATTATGGAATTTATAACAATATCATTTATTTATATGATTCGTGCAATAATAACTTCTGGAATAATCTCCAAGGCACTTAGGGATTATGTTAAAATTGATGAATTGGATGAATCAATGGTACTTGGATATGACCTTTGCTTTGATGGAAAAAAATACTGCTTTGATAAAAGAAGCATAAAGGAAAAAATCACAAGCAGGGATAACCTTGAAGTCATAGTTTCTACCAAGGCATCAGGACTATCAATGGATGATATTAAACTGATTCAAAAACTTCATTTTGAAGGATTGTTAAATCAAAAGCATATAATAATCAAGAAAACACTATCCTTTGGACCATTTATACTGGCAGGTCTAATAGTTACATTAATAATTGGTGATGTATACCTTGCAATATTACAATTAGGTCGTTTGATATTATGAATGACAAGGCCCAAGTATCATTAGAATATCTGCTACTATTTTTTGCAGTTATAATTATTCTATCGGTAATATCCCTGCCATTATTATATGATTCAATAGAAACAACACAGGACATGTTGCTGGTAGTGGAGACTAAAAATACTCTCAATCACTTATCTGATGAGATAAAAGTAGTTCATACAGATTACTATACTCAAAAAACTGCAAGTGTATACGTTCCGGAAAATATGAAATTGGAATATAAAACAAGTGCTGGTAAGCATTATCTGTCTGTAAACATTAAATTATCAGATAACACTACAAAAACGGTAAAGCAGGAGGTTCCATGTAAGATATCCTTTAGAAACAATCCCTCCTATTATTATAATAATCTTTACAGGAGATGGTATAATAATGTTGAAATCAAATGGCTTAAAGCTGACAATAACACCACATGTATTGACTTGTACTTTAAATAGTTCTATTATATCTTATGGTTGTTTTTTTGTTAAAATAAAATATTAATTATCATTTTGATTAAATTGAATCTTTTTATTGATAATATTCATTTATATTTGAACATTAATTCGGTTGTTAATTATTTTATCATTTAATAAGCTAAAATTAGTTAAAACAATTAATGGAGGTTATTTGATGAAGTGTTTATTCTTCATCATTTTTTTCTTCGTATTTTTTATTCAGTTCATATAATTCCTTATACATCATTTTTCTATCTTCAGCTGATCTGTTTTCATGATATACAATTTCTTCCAGTTCTTCCTGACGTTTTATGATGGTGTTTAATATGTCTGTGATTGGATCTGGTATTTTTCCATGTTCTAGGTCGTGCGTGTTTTTGCTTTCTTTTCTTATGGATTCTAATGTTCGTCCAGGAATGCCTACTATTGTGGAGTTTGGAGGGGCGGGTTTTGTAACTACGGATCCTGCTCCTATTTTACAATTGTCTCCAATTAGTATGTTTCCCAGTACTATTGCATTTGTTCCTACTACTACGTTGTTTCCTATGGTTGGATGTCTTTTCTTGTCATCAAGACTTGTTCCACCTAGTACTACTCCCTTATATAATAGTACATCATCACCTACAATGGTTGTTTCTCCTATTACCACTCCCATTCCATGGTCAATGAAGAATCTTCTTCCTATTGTGGCTCCGGGATGTATTTCTATTCCTGTAAAGAATCTTCCTAAATGTGAGACGAATCTTCCAGCTAGACGATGATTTCTTTGCCAGAACCAGTGTGCTATTCTATGAAACCATAATGCATGAAGTCCTGGATAGCATAATATTACTTCCACGGTACTTTTTGCTGCAGGGTCATTAGAGAATACTGTATGTATATCTTCTTTTATTCGGTCAAACATTATTTCAATTCCATTATTTATCTATTATAATATTTTCTTTCTTTTAGTATTATTATTTGTTGTTAAGGTTACTTGTATAATTTACAATTATATTTTTTTATCCTACAATATAATAATATAACAATTGTTATATTTATATTCTATTCATATAATTTTTCGATTAAATATAATTTTTTACCAGTTATTTTTTCCTGAAATAATATTGCTTAATCATCAATAACATTAAGTATTTATTTTAACAAAGATAATTCTAGGAGTTATAATCTATAATTAATATTAAATTTTAATCAAGCGACCAAATAATGATATATACTTCTTAGTAATTAGAAATGGAATAACTAAAAACAATTTTATTGAAATAGGTTAATGTTTCAAAACAAATCTTATTAGAAACATTAATCTTTTTTTTCATAATTGAATTATTGATTATTAACCATAAATATAAAAACAAATCAATAGAGGAACTTGTAAAGATGACAATAGAAAACATTAAAATACTAAAAAAACCCATTGCGAATGATATAACAGAAGCAATAGGTAATACACCGCTGGTAAGAATAAACAAGCTCTCTGAAGATATAGATGCTGATGTACTGGTAAAGGTTGAATCATTCAATCCAGCAAGCAGCATAAAGGATAGAGTAGCAGTAGCTATGATAGAGGATGCAGAAAAAGAGGGTAAGATAAACAAGGATACAGTAATTCTTGAACCAACAAGTGGAAATACAGGAATAGCACTTGCATTTGCAGCAGCAGCAAAGGATTATAAACTTAAAATTTTCCTTCCTGAAAATTTCTCAGAAGAAAGAAAGAAACTAATCAAAATATTCGGTGCAGAACTAGTACTGACTCCTGCATCAAAGGGAATACCTGGAGCAATAGAAGAAGCTCAGAGACAACATGAGCAAATAGAAAATTCTATAATCATGCAGCAATTTGAAAATCCATCAAATCCTCGGATACATAAAAGACTAACAGGACCGGAAATATACGAGGATACAGAGGGCAAAGTTGATATAGTTGTTGCATCAGCAGGAACAGGAGGAACAATCTCTGGAATAGGACAGGCACTAAAAGAATTAAAGGATGATGTTCAAATAATAGCAGTAGAAGCAGCAGGATCTGCAGTACTGTCTGGTCAAGAGAAGGGAACACATAAAATTCAAGGAATAAGTCCCGGATTCATACCAGAAACAACAGATATGGATGTTATTGATGAGATAATAACAGTAGAGGATGAAGATGCAAGACAATCTACAATAGCACTTGCACAGAAAGAAGGAATACTTGCAGGAATATCATCTGGAGCTGCAATACATGCAGCATTAGAAGTAGCAAAAAGAGATGAAAATAGAAATAAGACAATTGTAGCAATACTTCCAGATACTGGAGAAAGATACCTGAGTGTTGACTGGCTTAGCAGTCTATATGAATAAGAAATATCTATCAATCAGATAGAACAATCCTCATTTAATCTTTTTTTATCAAAACTTTACAAAAAAATAGTATGGTGGATATACAATTTTTCTATGAACGTATATCCTTAATCAAATCCTTAATGATTTCACGATCTTCCTTATTAACAGTACCAGTAATAAACAATGCAATTACATAAACCACAATTGCTATTGGGACTGAAATGATAAATGATTGGTTTAAATATATTACTACGGCAGCCATTATAATATTAGCCAGTATAATCTGTATTATAGGAAGTATGGCCTTTCGTGGAGAAATACTATACTCTGTACGTGAAAGTACCAATAGCATCAGGAATATCATGGTAAACTCTGTAATAACAGTAGCATAACTTGCACCGATAAATGAATATACTGATATGAGTATTGAATTAACCACAACACTTACCAATGCGCCAATAGCTGCAATCTTTGTTACTGTAAACTGCTTGTTAATAGCACCAAGCAATGTTGTACAGCCACTTGTCAAGAACATAAATACTCCTGCCCATATAAGAATGGAAAGTGACGGTGCTGCATCAACAAAGGATGCACCATAAATAAGTACAATAATATCCTCACTTAATAGACATGTACCGACTGCTATTGCAAGACCCAATACAAGAAGATACTTCATCATCTTATGATACAATTTTGCCAATTTATCCCTGTCTTCTGTATGTAACTGGCTCATCACAGGAAATATGGCATTTGACAGGAATCCAAATATCGTACCCAGTACAATAAGTAGCTTCTGTGATGAACTAAATAATCCTACATCAACACTGCTTCCAATAAATGTTAATATGATAAGTGCAATCCAGAAATATATTGAAGTAAAGACTACTGTAATACCGAAGGGTATTCCCTTTACAAACAGATTCTTCACAAAGCCCTTTTCAAGATTAACCGTAAACTTCGGATACTTGCTAAAGCCTATATATCCATTGTATACTAATGTTAAAAGCATTGCAATAGGATAACTTGCAGCTACATAAACCACATTCATTCCATAGTATATCATAATCAATGATATAATCAGTACAAGCGTACTGTATATGCTGTTACTGATGGTCTGATACTGCATTTTCTCATTACTCTGATATAATGAGTAATAGAATGTTGTAAATGAATTAAAAATCATATAAAATCCAAATAATATCATTACATAGGTGGTATCAGCCGTAAACTTATTATAGAGTATAAATACAACATATCCTAGAAATGTGATGAGTGTAAACAATGCTCTAAAGAGTAATGTTGTACCAAAATATACGCTGGTATTTGATTTGTCTCTTGCAACTTCCCTAATTGCATAAGTTGATAATCCCAAGTCACATAATATTCCAAATATACCTACCATTGATGTTGCTGAGGATATTATCCCAAAATTAGCAGTTCCCAAGTAACGGGCGGTAAATAATGTTAGAATAAATGTCATTATATTGGCAATTAGACTTGCAAGCATTAATAAGCCTGAATTCTTAATAACTCTAGTTGTTACACTCATAAATATCCTGTATTCAATTTTTGTTTATAATTATTAATTATATATGTTTTATAACTTTAATATAATTTTATTAATACTTTTGAATAAATAATTAAATAGAATAAAACAATAATTTTTTTTAGGAGACCGATTAAATAATGATAAATGTCACCACATTTTTAGATGCAAATGCATGTAGATTAGATAAGCCTGTCTACTATAATATAGACAGACAAGTCAAATATAATTCACGACAAATACTTGGAATAATCTCACACTTAGGACGTACATTTCTTCAGATGAATGTAGAAAAATCAGACCGTGTTCTTATATATCTGGACAATGGACCTGAATACCTATTTTCATTGCTTGCATTATGGCGTATAGGAGCTGTTGCAATACCAACAAACCGTATATATACAACTAGTGAATTGCAATACTTTATTGATGACTCACAGGCAAAATTAATAATTACAGATAAAGAAATTCCAGAATTAGCAATAAATCAATATGTGATACCGGTACTTGATGAATATGCAGACTCTGATATATTGGAGCCAGCAAACACTGCATGGGATGATCTATGTCAACTGCAATATACCAGTGGAACAACAGGAAAGCCAAAGGGTGCAATGCTAACTCATGGTAACTATTTTAGTGCAATACAAAATGAATGCGATGTATTGAATATGGATCATAACAGTGTAATGTTTTGCATATATCCAATGGCACATGTAGGAATATCCTGGGCAATATCTGCTCTTAGACGGGCTGCATTGTTAATAACTAAAAATAGATATACCTTTGACGAATACCTTGATATCATATATGATAATCAGGTAACTCATGCAACTGGAATGCCTCCAGTTATACATTCAATTGTAACAAATCCTGATAAGGTGGCAAATAAGCTTTATTCTGTTGAGAGCATGATATCTGGTGGAGGACCATTGCATCGTGAAATATGGAAGAAGTTCTATAAAAAATATGGAATACCTATATTGAATGCATACGGTTCATCTGAAACAATAGTTATAGGAACCGGAACTGTTATTCGTCCAGAGGATTATGCATTTGCCGATCGTTTTGAAAGTGTTGGACATCCAGTATGCTTTAGTGAGGTAAAAATAGTTGATACAGAAAATTCTAAAATAGAATTGGATACAAACAATCAGGGAGAAATAGCATTACGCGGACCTTCAATAGCATTAGGATACTGGAATAAACCTGAAGCAAACCAACAAACATTCCTCTCAGATGGATGGTTTTTAACAGGAGATGTAGGATATCTTGATGAAGACAACCGATTATTTATAACCGACCGTAAGAAGGATATGATAATCATGTCCGGCTGGAAAATTTATCCTACAGAAGTGGAGGAAGTACTGCTTGCATATGAAGGAGTCGATGAAATTGCAGTATTTAGTCTTCCACATGAACATAGGGGAGAAATACCTGTGGCAGCTGTAATCTGGAATGGTGAAGAAGATGAAGATGGATTGATTAAATATGCATCCCAACATTTAGCTCGTTATAAGATACCGCGTAAAATATTTACAACAGACCAATTGCCAAGAGTAAATGGCTGGAAATTGCTTAGAAGACAGCTGAGGGAAAAATACATCTAAAATAAATTTGTTGTAACATTTATATATAAAGATTTAGCTAATATTAATTAGTATTCAAGAAATTTTTTAGTATAAGAAATTTAATCTTTGGCTTATTATATATTTAATCCAATACTCGAGGGTGTTAAAGAAATGCATGGAAAAGAGATAAGTGAAAATGTGGAGGAATACCTCGAAACAATCTATAAAAAAAGTCTATCCAATAATATGGCAAAAACAACAGAAATCTCTAAGGATTTAGGTATTGCACCAGGTAGTGTAACACAAATGCTTAAAAAATTGGAAGAAGATGGCTATGTTAACTATTATCAATATAAGGGTGTAAGACTCACAGACAAAGGATTTAAAATTGCAAGAAAAATAGTTAGAAAACATAGAATACTTGAGACATTCCTATATGAAACACTAGGAATAGAAATGGAAGACCTGCATGAACAGGCATGTGCAATGGAACATTCATTATCTGATGAGGCAGAAAGAAAACTATGTCAATTATTGGATTATCCAGACCAATGTCCTGATGACCATAATATAATTCCAGTATGTGACCTAAACATACAGACATGTTATGAATGTTCAAAAATAGCCAATATAAATGAAATTCCTAAAAGAATTGAAAACTTAGTGGCAATAGGTAATATGATGCCACAACAAAAGGGTAAAATAAAATTTATCCGTGGCTCAAATGATACAATTCAACAGTTACTTGATCAGAATATTACCCTAGAGACTGAAATAACATTAGTACATTCAACACCATTAAATGGACCGGTCAAAATATTAGTAGATGGAAATGAACTATTGCTTGACAAGGAATTATCCTATAATGCATTTGTAGATATTGAAGCATAAACTTCAATATTCTATAAACTCTTCTTTTTTCCTATAAAAACATAAACTCCAAAATAAATTAACTCATATTCTAATTATAATAGATTAATTTAAGATATATTATTTCACATTACATAATTTATATAAATCATTAATTTAAAAGTAATATATAACAACAATAAGGATGTGATTAGATAATGAAATATAAATGTACATTATGTGGATGGACATACGACCCAGAAAAAGGAGATCCATCAAAAGGAATAGAACCTGGAACAGCATGGGAAGACATACCTGATGATTGGAAATGTCCTTTATGTGGTGCAACAAAAGACATGTTTGAACCAGTAGCATAAGAATATTGAATACAAGAATATTCTATATATTCCTTTTTTTTTAATAGAAAAGATTTTTTAATAACTTTAATCTATTTTTAACTATAATCTTACTCTTATATATCAAATTTAACATTAACTATATATAAATCCTCTAAAAATAATTAATATTATATATATATAAAAATAATCTAATTATATTAGAAAATTAAAGGTGGTGATACTATTTTACTAGTAGAAGGAGAGGTTGGAGGTAAAAAATACCGAGAACCATTTTCAAAAGGAATATTATCCAAATCCCTTATAAGAGCAGAGTTAGACCCAGACAGAGCATATGAATTTGCATCAGAAATAGAAAAATCTATTAGCGAAGATGGTATCGAAATAATTTCTCTGATAGATTTAATTCAACGGGTTAAAGAATCATTAACTGAAGAAAATCCAGTTGTAGCAAAAAAATACATGATTTGGAAACAAATTACAAGATCCGAAGATCCTTTAATCATACTAATAGGTGGAGCATCAGGTATAGGAACTTCATCAATATCATTTGAACTAGCAAATAGAATGGGAATAAAAAACATGCTAAGTACTGATATGATACGTGAAGTAATGAGAAAAATCGTCTCAAAAGAATTATGTCCAACACTATTTGAATCAAGCTATACTGCACAAGAAGCATTAAGAACACCAGCACCTCCAGAATTTGACAAAGTGCTGCTTGGATTCAAAGACCACGTGGAAACAGTTAGTGTCGGAGTAAACGGTGTAATAGAAAGAGCAATAAAAGAAGGGATTAGTATTGTAATTGAAGGAGTACACATAGTCCCAGGATTTATCAGTGAAGACCTACTAAATACTCCAAACGTGCATATGTTTATCTTAACGTTATCTGATGAAGAAATACATAAAAGCAGATTCTATTCTAGATGCAGACAGTTATGGGCAAGAAGACCATTAAAAAGATATCTTAAACACTTCGTACCAATACGAAAAACACATGACTACATAGCAAGTGAAGCAAAAATACATCATGTACCATTAATAGAAAACATTGACGTGACAAATACAATAGATTCAATGATTGAACATATCATCAACGAGAAAGAAAAAGAATAATAACCTCCAATATCTTTCCTTTTTTAATAAAATAATTATATTTAGGGGTCTAGAAAAGTAATATATTTTTACGACCTATAAACGCTTATTTTTTAGTATTAAACATTTAATTAATCT
>SUTR01000122.1 GCA_015062825.1 Methanosphaera stadtmanae | reverse complement strand
AAAAATATCTAACATAAATCTCTCCCTAAACAATTTTCTTAATCTGTAAAAGACTAACATTTCTATTATAAAGGAAATTTCAGGAAAAAAACACCTATGTCGTAAACAGTTAATTTTTCGTCGTAAACGGCGTTTATAACTAAAAAAGCTGACAGAATAAACTATCAGCTTCACCTATCATAATAGTAATACCTAATAAATTACTTCAATTGAATTGTTATCAGTTGATATCCCTATTTTCATAATAAATCAACATCAAAATAAGTAAACAAACTATCGACAATAGAGTAGTAGTATCTTCATTTTGATTTAAAGAATAAAAAATCAAAAAGCAAACATAAGTTGAAGTTTTTCTACTCTTCTTAATACTAAAACCATCAATAGCAATTACTGCTAAAATAATACAATATAAAATAACAAAAATAGAATAACACATAAAAACTAATTTACTTTATTAATATCATACAATATAAACATTGTGAAAAAAACGAGAATTCCTTTTACTAACAAACCATCCATCGATAATACTGCCTTCACTCCCAATGCTAAAAACAGTATATTTTTTAGAACAGTTCTCCAATTTGTCATGTTTTCTTTCCAATTTTACTTTTTATTTTGTCGTTACAACTGACAATTCTTAGTTTAGCATAAATTTTAATTGATAAACGTTAATGTCATAAACGGTTAAAATTCAGTCGCGAACGGTAAAATCGATAGAAAATTACCTTTCGTTTTAAAATAGTTGAACGACTAATACTAACTTACTTTACAATCACTTAACCATGCCATAACACTAATACTAAAATAATTAAGTTATGCATCGAATGTAAAATAATTGAAGGATATAATTTCTTCGCTTTTAGAAAAGTAAAGCCATAAATTAATCCACCAATTAGTTGAAGATTAATTACTTCATGGTAATCATATACGTGAACATAACTAAAAACAAAACTACTAACTATAACAGCCATTACCCTAGAATAATATTTTAAACCTCCTAAAAGAATCCCCCTATACAAAAATTCTTCTAAAAATGGTTGAGTAAATACCATCGTTAAAATACTTAATACTGAAATTAATGGATTATTTAATAAAACGTTACATAACGAATTATCTTCGGGCATACCATCAATAATAATATACCCACCTATAATAATCAAATCAATTACTGCTATCTCAATAATTATTTGAATATCTTTTCTTGTAATTGTCCTATCTTGAATGCAGGAAAAAATTTCATTACCCCTAAAAAAACAATTAAGATACTTTCGAAGCAACATTGTAATTGGTATAACTGTTAATAATAAAAATATTCTAATAACAATTATTATAGTGGTATTTTCACCTAAATCTGGCAATGAAGATACTGCTGGTACCTGAATTAGTATATGCAGTAGAAAAAAAGCGATACAAATAAATACTATTTTCAACATTACAAGTAATGTTTGATATATTTGTTTAACCATAATACTCTCCTTAACAAACTAAGGAGTACTACTTGAAGTACTCCTCACTTTGTTATTCTATTTTCTAATTTCCTCTATACTTTCTTCCATTTAATCCATCAAGAAAAGAAGATACCACTCGAACACTTTCATAAATAAAGCTAGAATAACCCTTTCCACCTGTAGTATATTCTAGTTCTTCACTAGTTAAAACTTGAAATTTTTCAATATTCTTCAACTTTATCCTCCACTAAAATCTATTTTAAAAAACCTTTTTTTATTTGGCGAATTTGTCTTCCGAACAAATAGGCAGCTCTCGTAAGACCATCGCCTCCATTAACTTGTGATAAGGAATCCTCATCGAGAGAAGTAAATTGTTTTATTCTTTTCATTGTTATAAAATCTCCTAAACTTTTATGTCTTGCTAACTATAAGTAAAAAATATACTAATCAAATTAAAAAATATATGAAATAAAATTGAATCTATTAAATGCCCATTTTTTTTATACAAATAAAATGAACTTAATGCAAAAATTAAATACAGAATTATAGCTATAAAATTCATACTCCCATGTAAAAAAGCAAATAATAAACAACTCACAATCATATTTATTGTTTCGTTTTTAAAACAGTTAGCTATAATACCTCTAAAAATTATCTCTTCTATTACAGGACCTATTATAATAGCCATGAACATAGAAGCTACATTTAACTTAAAGTCATTAATTCTTGATAATTGAATATTTGAAATATGATTAACTGTTACGTAGAAAATTATTTCATTAATGGCTACCAATAATAAAATTTTTAGCCAATCGCTTTTACTAGGCAAATTAAATCTTGTAAGGAAAGAATTTACTATTATAAAAAGCCATAGAAATAAAACTATTATTGAAATAATACTAAAACAGATATTAAAATCAAAATGTGCTAAAAAACTAGTAAGCGTATCAATTATAATAAGATTAATACCTAAATATATATTATGACACTTATTTTTTCTTATGCTTAGATTTCCAACCATCATACAAACCTGATACAAGGTTATACACTGGATCAACCAATGAAAGCCATCCTACATTTCCACCAGAAATATCGGATAATTGCTCATTACTTAGAACTACATATTTATTATTTTTCTCCATAACTTCCTCCTTTTTTAACAATCAGCTTCTTAGCATACGACCAAGATTATTAGCTAAATTAGAAAGACTTGCGTGACTACCATACCAGTATCCAAAATCGTAAAAGAAGCTCTTTCCACCTTCAACAGTTGAAAGCTCTGCCTCTGTCATTACATCAAATTGTTCAAAAGTTTTTGTATTCATTTGAATACCTCCCAAAAATAATTTTGCCGTTGCAACAGACGATTCTTAGTTTAGCATAAAATTTTGCTTATAAACGTAAATGTCGCAAACGGTTGTTTTTTCATCGTAAACGGTAATTTTTCAAAAAATTTTTACCGTTCGCGACTGAATTTTAACCGTTTACGACATTTGTGTTCACGATAACTCATTTTGTGGCATAATATCTTT
>SUTR01000016.1 GCA_015062825.1 Methanosphaera stadtmanae | reverse complement strand
TTGTCGTGTAATTCTTCGAGTTGTTCCCATGTTACAGCTGTACATCTTTCAGATGCTTCTCTGCTGATAGATTGTTGCTGTACGTGTTCTGTTTCAATTTGTATTGCAGGTAAACCGATGTCTGCTGCTCTTTGACATGCTGCAAATGCAATGTTTTTTGATGTTGCTTCTAATCCATCAATTGTTTCTTCTGATCCTTCAGCTGGAGCAACTTTGATGTTTGGATAAACTACTCCTCCACCTGCTACTTGATCTAATCCTAATTTAACAGGATGTTTAGTTTCCCCAAATAACATGTCGTCTGCTGATTCTGTTTCCATTTTTGTAAATACTTTTCTTGACATATAATTTCACCACTAAAAATTTTCTTAATCTTATACCCACATAGTTAATACTTTAGTACTGGTATATATATAATATATTACCACCCCCTACCCAAATTATAATTGATTTTTGATAAAGTTTATTTTAAATAATTTAATAATGCTTTGAAATAACGTAATAAAAAAAATTATTACAAAGTTTATTTTTAGATATTATAAATTATTAATAGTTTATATAAATTAAAAGATTAAATAAATATGAATGAAATAAAAATAATGTTTAATATTAATTAATATCATAAATAAACTATTTAAAAAATTATAAAAAAATAGAAGAGAAAATAGGATAATGAATTAAAAAACAATTGAAAAAAATCAAATAAATATAAATGAATTTTGAAAAAAAAATATAGGACTATGATTATAATTAAATACTTCTAAATAGTTATATAATAATATAACTTTAAGAAAAAAAGAGATGATTAAATGACAAAATCACCAGAAGAAGTACTTCAAGAAGTTATTGACACCATCGAACCACTACGAGGAGTTTTAAATGTAGGTGTGCTTAATGACGAAGTACGAAAGAATGTAATGCAGATAGAAATGGAAAAAACTGGAGAATTAATTCCAGTGATAAATTTAGGAGTTAAGGAATGTCTTGAAAGAGACTTTACTGTTGCAATAATAAAAAATGCATCATTTAGACCACCACCAACTGCTACAGTACAATTTGTAGACAATAAGGGAAACATACTTGGAGAAGAAATTGTAAGTTCAGAACAAAAAAAGAAATACCAAAATGATGAAAGTGCCCAGTTCATCCACCCTGACTTTGTACTACTAAAAAATCAACAAGATATTGAAGAAGATCTAAAAACAGAAAATATTGAAAAAGAAGGAATAAAACAAGCATTTTTACTTCCACCAGTACAATTTATCGAAGTAGAAGAATTAGAAGATACATGCGATGTTGTATCTAGCAGTCCTGATCCATATGCAGATTTATATCTTAAAAAATACTTCGACTTTGAAGATGATCCAAAACTTGCATCAATACTTGTAGGATTTAATGTTAAAAAATAATAATTAATTTTATAAAAATAATCCCCTCAATTTATTTTTTTAAAGAAAAAGTTAAAAATTATCAAAATCCAAATACCATACATATAACCTTTTATAATATATTGTTAGACAATCTGAAAAAAGAATAAAATAACATATTTTACTAATTTTAAAATGAGTATTAAATATTTAAATGTGTTTAGGTGTTGAATTAAAATGTAAATAAAAATAAAAAAAAGGATAAGTAGTTATCTACTTATTGATAAAATTCATCTCTTGCTTCAACAAATGCTTTGATGTTTGCAATAGGTGATTTAGGTGCAATACCACAACTTGGTGCTAATACATTTATACCTTTTTCTAAAGCTTGAGTTACTTCAGCTTTTACTTCATCTGTAGGTTTGCTGAATAAAGTTTGACTTGTAGATATGTTACCTACTAATACTGTGTCTGAACCTTCATCAGCTTTAATTTGTTTAGCTTCTTCTACATCTACTGCTTCTTCGAATGAAATTCCACTGAATCCACTGTTTAACATATCTTCCATGATTGGTCTTGAGTTACCACAAATGTGAAGAATACTGTTTGATTCCATTTCTCCTGATAAGTCTTCTAATGAAGGTTGTGCGAAGTCACTGAAGTCATTAGGGTCTAATAATTCAGGGGATGATGTTGGGTCAGCTACACAGATACAATCTACTTCAACATCGTTGAAAGCTTCTACTAATTCAGTTTGTGCATCTAATGCAATATCTACTACATCTTCTACTACGAAACTGTCTGTTTTTAACATTTTTACTAAGTCTTCTACACCTAATAAGTGTCCTGCTAATGTGAATGGTCCAGCCATACCTACAATTACAGGTACATCAGGGTGTTCATTTTTTAAGATTTCAATTGATTTAATGATTGTTGGTAATCTACCTTGGTTTGCAAAATCATCAGGAACTTCTAAATCTTCTACATCATCGAATGGAGCATGTGATCTTAATGTAGGTGTTGCTTCATTATCTCCTAAATCAACGTCACAACCGAATGCTTCTGCTTCTGCTGTTAAATCGAAAGGTACTCTAGCACATTCTAATCCTGCTTGTTCGTGTAATGAAATACCTAATCTTGCCATTTCTTCAGCATCTTGGTGTGCTGATGGCCAGGATACGTTTGCACCTGCAAATGCTTCTTGAACTGCTGCTGCAGTTGCACTGATAGCTGGTACTTTTTCTACTTCTTCTCCGTTTAATGCTGCGTTTAAATTTTCTATAAGATCCATTTGTTCACCTTTTTATTTATATTATATATTGAGTTTTTTTGTGATAATATTAAAAACTCAATCAAACTTCTAATGTTTATTATATATCAACATTTTAATTTTTAAATGTTTCTATAATTTTATGAAATTTATATGTTAAATATATACTTTTTAACAAGTAGTAACCATATCATATATTCATTAAAAATGTAAAAATTAGTTTCACGTGAGTATAAGACTAATTCACATTACATAGTATCAGATACTATTTCATATATTTTAAAGCACAAACTTGTTATTGGTATAATATATAATTTTTAATACATATATAATTTAAGAAATCATTAATTTAAAAAGTAAATTTATGAAAAGTTTTTTCTAAATATTCTAATTTAACTTGAAAAATTAAAACATAATTATCTTTATTCGATGATATGAGAAATTATATAAATTTAGTAAATTAAATATATTATATATATAGCAGTATATTATTTTATCATAGTTAATGCTAATTATTTACTAAAGGTGAACAAATGAAGATAATAGATAAACTAGAATCCATTAAACAACAAGAATTAACTGCAACTGAAAATCTAGAACAAATGTATAATGTTATTGAAGAAAAAAACGATGATATAAATGCATTTGTAGAATTAGATTATGAGAGAGCTCAGAAAGTTGCCAAAAATATTGATGAAAAAATTAAAAACAATGAAAAAACAGGTAAACTAGCAGGACTTGTTATTGGAATTAAATGTAATATTAATGTAGAAGACCTAATAGTCTCAGCTGCATCCCCGACACTTAAAGAATATGTTGGTAGTTATAATGCAACTGTAATAAATAAAATCCTTGAAGAGGATGGAGTAATTGTAGGTCTTACAAATATGGATGAATTTGCAGCAGGAAGTTCTACAGAAACATCAATGTATGGAGTTACAAACAACCCTAATGCACCAGGTCATATACCAGGTGGTTCCAGTGGAGGTTCAGCAGCAGCTATTGCAGCAGATATGTGTGATATAACCTTAGGTTCAGATACTGGTGGGTCAATTAGAAATCCTGCAAGTCATTGTGGAGTAATGGGTTTTAAACCAACATATGGTATGGTATCACGTCAAGGATTACTTGATTTAGCAATGAGTCTAGACCAGATTGGTCCATTTGCAAAGGACACTACAGGTATTGCTTTGATGTTAGATGTTATCACAGGTTATGATCCTCATGATCCTACGACATTTAATAAAGAACCAGGTGAATTCCTTAAAGATACCCAAAACAGAAGTTTAGATGGTACAACTGTAGGTATTGTTAAAGAATTTAAAGAAGTAACTGATGAAAAAATCAACAAACAGGTAGATAAATCTATTGACCAATTATCAGATTTAGGTGCTGAGATTAAAGAATTAACCTTTGATGATATTAACCTTGGTTTACCAACATATTACTTAATAAATTATGTCGAATTTTTCTCTGCAACACGTAAATATGATGGACGTAAATATGGAGAAAGAATTGAAGAAGTATGTGGTCCTGAAGTTGGACGTAGAATACAAATCGGTTCCTACATCAGCCAGAAAGAATTCAGTGGTAAATATTACAAAAAAGCATTACAAGCAAGATCACTTATCAGAAATGACTTCAATAAGTTATTAAATGATGTTGATGTTATAGCTGGTCCAACAGTTCCAAAACTACCTCATAAAATTGGTGAAAAACTAGAAACTATGGATATGTATGCTTATGATGTATTAACTGTTCTAGCAAATATTACAGGTATACCTGCAAGCAGTATGAATGCAGGATTAGTAAATGATATTCCAGTGGGATTACAATTACAAGCTAAACCAGAAGAAGATCATAAAATATTAAGTACAATGAGTGCTTTAGAAAATATATAATTATAAACTTTAGTAAATAATAAGAAAATGGAAAAATAATGTTATTCTATAACATTATTTATATTTTTTAAAAAAAAAGATTAGAATAAACCTCTATCAACTGTTTTTATTTCTTCATCCTTATTCAAGACAAAACTTTTTAAGTATTCATCATCATTTAGCTCAGGATAGTCACTTCTAAAGTGTGCACCCCTACTTTCCTTACGTAGCAATGCAGAGGTAATGATTAACCTTGCTAAATCAACCATACTAATTACTTCCAATGCAGTTTTTAATTCATCATTATATTCTTTATGCGGTGGAATATTCATGTTGTTTATTTTTTCGGATAAATCATCCAATTCTTTTTGAGCTTGTTTTAAACCTTCTTCATCACGTATTATTGCAACATACTTCCACATGATATCTTGAATTTCCTTCTTAATATCTTCAGGTTTGTATTTTCCTTCTGTCCATAATGATTCTATACGATTAATTTCATCATCAATATCTGATTGTTTTGGCTTGAATAATGAAGTTTCTTTTACTTTTTGAGAAGAGGATATTCCTGCTGCTTTACCAAAGACCTGTGTATCTGCTAAAGCATTACCACCTAACCTATTTGCACCATGAACCCCTGATGTTACTTCTCCGGCTGCATATAGATTTTCAATGTTTGTTTGAGCATCACCCGTTATTTTAATTCCGCCCATAAAATGATGTGCTGTTGGTGCTACTACCATTGGCTCATTTATTATGTCAACTCCAATATCTTTAAATTGCATTACCATAGTTTGTAATTTAGTTTGAACCTGTTCTTCTGGCAGATGTGTTACTGATAAGTATACTCCACCATCCTCTGTTCCACGACCTTCTTGAATCTCTGTATATATTGCTCTTGCCACAACATCCCTTGTAGCTAATTCTTCCCTTGGATCATAGTTAATCATGAAACGTTCGCCTTCAGCATTGATTAGATGTCCGCCTTCTCCACGCACAGCCTCTGTAATAAGTACGCCACGTCTTGATTTAGGAGATAACATTCCTGTTGGATGAAATTGTACCATTTCCATATCCATTACATCAACACCTGCATTATAAGCCATCATAATTCCATCACCAGTTTTTTGACTGGCATTAGATGTAACAGGATATAACCATCCACATCCTCCTGATGCTATTACTGTTGTTTTGGAGTTATATATAATAATTGATGAGTCTTTTAATGAAATACCCATTGCACCAACAATTTTAGTATTTTCATCATCAAATAATAGTTTTGTAATCATTACTTCATCATGTGTTGTGATATTTTCACGAATGACTTCTTCTCTTAGACCCAACATCATTTCATGACCTGTTTGATCACCTTTAAAACAGGTTCTCCTATATGATTGACCTCCAAATGCTCTTTGATTTAATCTTCCATCCTCTAATCTATCAAATAAAGAACCATATCGTTCTAATTCTATTAATCTTTTTGGTGAATCCGTCACTAATTTATGCACCATCATTAAATCATTTAGAAATGCTCCACCTTTTAATGTATCCTGGATGTGTAATTGAAGTGAATCTTCTGCATCAACATGACCAAATACTGCATTGTATCCTCCTTCTGCTAACATTGTACATCCTGATTTAAATGTTAAACCTTTTGAAACTATAATTACATCCGCTTCATTTTTACTTGCAACTATAGCACATTTACAACCTGCACCTCCAGAACCTATTACTAAAACATCACATTCATATTCTTGAATATCCATAATTATTACCCCTATTATTTAACAATATTTTTTAAAGTTCCTATATCTTCAATCGTAATCGATACTACATCATTTTTATTCAATTGTCCAACACCAGGAGGTGTACCTGTTGCTATTATATCACCAGGATTTAATGTCATAATACTGGATACATATCGAAGTAACTGTTTAGATGAAAATATCATATTTTTAGTATTTGAATTTTGTTTTACCTCATCATTGACTTTTAATTGAATTTTTAAATTAGTTGAATTTATATTTGTTACCAAAACAGGACCTATTGGACAAAACGTGTCAAAACTTTTTGCTCTTGTCCATTGTCCATCTTTTTGTTGTAAATCTCTTGCTGTAACATCATTAACTATAGTATATCCTATTAAAGTATCTTCATCAAAATTTTCATATTCAATTTTTTCCAAGATAACAATACCCAATTCTGCCTCATAATCTACTTGATTTGATAACTTAGGATATATTATTTCACCCTCATGGGGAAGTACACTTGTAGATGGTTTCATAAACAATAATGGTTCTTTTGGAAGTTCCATATCCAATTCATTAGCATGATCTTTATAGTTTAATCCAACACAAACTATCTTAGATGGTTCTACAGGAGTTAAGAATTCAACATCATCTTGATTTTCTATTTCCAATCCATCCCAATCTTTTATTATTTTATCTTCATTTTTTATTGCATCATAGATGGTAGAATAATTTAATTTACGTATTTTGCCATTATCATCCAGCATACCAATACAAATATGTTTATCCAAATTAGAATATCTTAAAAATTTCATAATAATCAGTCATTAGTTTCTTCCAATATTCTCTCAATAGGCACCACTAACAAGTCTTTTGCACCGATATTACGTAACTTATTAATTGTAGAAAATACTTCTTTTTCAGATATAACTGAATGTACTGCTACAATTGAGTCATTACCATAAACTTCAGATACTGTTGGTCCACCCATTCCAGGAATTGTATTTTTAATTTCATCGAGTTTAGTTTTCTCAACATTAACCATGATAAGCTTCTTACCCTCTGCTTTAATTACACCATTTATACCTGTTTTTATAGCTTCAATTTTTTCATATTTTCCAATTAAACTCTCATTATTACCAATTAAAACAACAGAACTTTCAATAATAGTGTCCAATTCTCTTAAATGATTCATTTTTAATGTTGTACCAGTACTTGTCAAATCTGCTATTACATCAGCCACACCTATTAAAGGTGCTACTTCAGTTGCTCCAGATAATGATAATATTTTTGCATCAATCCCATTTTCTTTAAGATAAGTTCTAGTTAAGTATGGAAATTCTGTTGCTACTGTCTTAATATTTTTTAAATCATCTTTTGTTTTGAATTTTGAATCTTCAGGAGCAGCAATCACTAAACGTGTTTTTCCAAAATTCAAATCATCCAATATGGTTACATCCACATTTTTTTCTTTTACTAAATCAAACCCAGTTATTCCAATATCTGCAGCTCCATCTGCCACATATTCAGGAATATCTGCAGCTCTAGTGAACATCACACTTATTTCTGGATCAAATGTATTTGAGAATAATTTACGATTTGAATTATCTGTCAAACCAATTCCTGCTTTTTCAAGTAATTCTACTGAAGGTCCACTTATTCGACCTTTTGAAGGTAATGCTATTCGTATTTGCATGAAATAATCCTCCTATTATGTTTATTATAATGAAATTTAATAAATTTTAATAATATAATTAATATAATAAAAAACATTAAATAAAGTTATTAATCTATAATATTATAATATATGTTATTAGAGATATTTTTCTTTTTTCATATTAAAAAGTTTATAAAAAATAATAAAATTGAAGTTAATGTATGAATAACGATACATAAACAGAGGCAAATATTATGTTAACGGTTGAAGGAAAAGTAACATCCGGAATGAAAAAAGCTAGCATGTTTATGCAAAAAGATACGTATGTTAGACAATATGAAGAAAAGTTAGGATTCATACCTTACTTTGGAACTTTGAACATTAAATTGGACGACAATATATTATTAGATATTGATGGAGAATTAAATAAGCATCTGATGATTATTAAAGGAAATGAAAATTTAGGCGACGTATACTTCTTAAATGCAAAAATCACAAATTTAGATAACAATACCAAGAATACAGGTGCAATATTATTTCCAACAAAAACAACATATTCTCTTAATACACTAGAATTTATTTCAAAAGATAAACTAAGAGAAGAATTAAATTTAACTGATGGTTCTAAAGTACTTGTTGAACTCTTAATTAAAGAAAAGTAATATTTATATTAAAAAAAATGAAATTAATTATTTATAATATAAATTATAAAAGTTAACATAAAGGAAAGTATTTTAATACTTAATAACCGGATGTTGAAAAATTATATACAATAATTTCATAAAATTTTAACACTAGGAAGCAGATAATATGACAGATGACTTTGAACTAATCAATAGCGCAGTAGTTGAAGATTCAATGATTAGAAAAATAGGTGACAATCAATATTTAAAAATTATACCTTCTGAAAGAATCGTTCAAATAAGTACAATAGAACAAAAAAAGATAACTGAACCTATAAAACAGACAGATGAAGTAATTATAAATGCATACCCTCAAGAAGTTAAGTTATATAAAAACGAAAATCAAGACAACAAATATGAAACTAAATGGGTAACAACTACTGGTGAAAGTTTATACATACCATTATCAGATATTAAAACAATGCACTCATTATTACAGGCAAAAGATGTGATTGATGAGAATATACTAAATTTATCAAATGTTTTAAGTATGATAATTAAACAAAATACACTAAAAGAAAAGCTTGAAACCATCAAAGAAGAAATATAATCTAAAAAAATAGATTATATCCTACTATTTTTTAAAATTATTAAATTAAAAATAAAAGAAGTGATCAGATGAATTCATGTTTACTTCTTGTATAAATCACAAATTTCATCAAATGATAAATATCCCCTGAATTCAGGTATTTCCGCTAATTCATATATTTTCATTACATCAATATCCTTGTTTATAACACTAGTTGATGCTTGTGTAAAAGTTTCAAGCTGAAGATAATCTTCTGGTACACGTCCCTTATTTTCAACTTTAGCCTTAGTTATACTCCATATATTTTCTGTAGATAAACCTGATTTTTTAGAGATATATTCACTAACATGATTAACAATACTTTCATCATAAGTCCTATTTAATATAACTGCTTTACAAGTTACATCCATCTTATTAAGTAAATCTATATGAGCTTGAATATCTATAGCGGCTGTTTCAATACCACCCTTACTTACACTTGAAACCATTATAACAGGAATATTTCCTGCATGTGCAATTTCAACTGTTGAATATGGTGTTTTTTCATTTAATAATCCAGTAGCAGCACTCATGACTCCTTCAACTAATACCAAGTCATATCCTTTACCTTTAACATCTTCCAATACCTGTTCCAATGGAGTCCAACCAATGTGCCCAATTTTAATTGAAGCCCAATCTTCTAATTTTTCCCTGTTAACATATAATGATGGTGATAAATCACGTATATCAGGACCTATTTTAACTACATATGTATGAATACCCCTTTGTCTTAATGCTGCGACAATTCCACTTGCAAGAAATGTTTTACCAGACTCAGAACCAGTTCCCATCAACATTATCATAGGAGGTACTTCAGGATGTTCATCTTTTAATGGAGCAATATCACCTGTTTCTGGAGCTATTTGACTGAATACCTTCTTATGTAAAATATTATTTCTAGCTTTAATATCTTCATATTCATCAACAGCATCAATATATTCTAGAATATTATTTACTACCTGTGGATTATTATCCAATAAACCATGAACAGTTGTCCCTAAAATATTACCTTTATTATTGGATACACCTGATAAAACGCGTCCTGGTTTATGCATATAATTGGCTCTTTCAATATTTGAATATATTACATTTTTATCATTTGATTCTATTTGCCCATATGTATGACAATGAAATCCATCTACTTTTGTATCTTTGAGTCCCTTAGTAAACAATGTGGAATCATCAACGATATCTGCATGTATCCTATTTGTATTAATAAGTGGCTTGAATGTTACATCAAGTAATCCTAAACCTTCACGAATAATAGGTACTGGAGAATTACGTCCCACATCAGTAAATTTACCTAGTATTTGAAAACCGGCACACATACCAAATATAAATGCATTATTATCATTTAATAAACGTATCTCTTCTTCAAGTTCAGGAGTAATTGTTTCTGATTCAACAAGAGTTCCTCCTGGAATTATTAACCCATCTAAGACCTCATGAGCCTTTTCTCCAGTATCAACAGTCCCATCATATTTAACTATATCTGTCGGAAGATGTCCAAAATGTTCATATAACGTCAAACTACCTTTGATATCAAGTAATCCAATTCTTTTCATTATCAATCACTTCTTAAAATAATTATTAAACATATCTATTAACTAATTATGTAAAAGCTAATATAAAAAATAACATTATAATCAGAAAGTATTAGTTTAACGAAATTAAAATTTATATGAAAAATGCCTAGAAAAAAAATATATTTTTTAAAAAGTCATTAAAAAAGTTCAAATTAGTAAAAATAAAAAATAATGAAATAAAATTAAAAAAGATGCCCTGACGGGGATTTGAACCCCGGTAAAGGGATCCGCAGTCCCTCGTGATATCCGCTACACTACCAAGGCATAATAAAGATTATGCTATTTAAACATATCTACTATTATATTTATTATTTGTTTTTAATAAGTTTTTCGTTTCATAATAAATAATATTCAATATAAAACATCAACTAAAAATAAAAGAAATAAGTTAAAATTAAAAATAAAAGTATTAGAATAGATGTTTACTCTATTCTAAATATATTGCTGGTTTGTATGGTGATGCATTTTGTGCTTTATTTTGTGGATCATATGTTGGTTCATCATAAACCATTATTTTTGCACCGATTTCATCTTCCAAATATCCTATTGCATCAGAAATTACAGATACTTCATCTATTAATCCAACATAATTTATTTTATTAAATGATTTTCCTGTTTTGGTTGCGAATTTAGATAATTCTTTCTTATTATCATAAATATTTGCTTGCATGGATTTTTTGATTATTTCACCAACATTTGGTTTTCCAACTTCTTGTGCTATATCATATACATCATATTTCCATTTAGGAGCTGTATAAATATGTACTGTTTCAGGAGTAGATTCTGTTATTTTAATTACAGCTTTGATATCTTTTGCAAGACTTTGTACTATTTCTTCAGATTTATCTATTTTAGCATCCATTACAGATTCATCTACTTGTGGCCAAGCAATTTCTGACATGAAAATATCATCATCATTGTATTTTTCCCATATTTCCTCTGTTGTATATGGAACAAATGGAGATAATAATCGAATCCAAGTATTGACAATATATTTTAAAGTTTCTTTTTCTTCGTTTTCTATTACTGTGATTCTATTAAGATAATGATCTATATCCTTTCTGAACAAGAATAGACTTGCTTGTAATGCTTTCCTTGTTTGGAATCCTTCTAATGCACCAGTAGCTTCTTCTATCTTTTTATTTATTTGACTTATTATCCATTTGTTGATTGATTTTTCAACTTGAGGCACTTCATTTTCAAGAGAGAGTTTTAAGTCTTCACCTATTAAAGATTCAATTTTTTCTGGGAATTGTTGGATTGATTCCAGTCTTCTTTGTATACCATTTACCTCAGTTTCTCTCCAATCAAAGTCCTGCCATGGTTCTGCTGAGGACATTAAGAACAATCTTACCGTATCTGCACCATATTTATCTATCGCTTCACTAAGTAAAATTACATTTCCTTTTGATGAAGACATTTTCTGTCCTTCTAGAAGTCCCATTCCAAAGACAGTTATACCTTTTGGCCAGTATTCTTGAGGGAATATTGCTGCATGATGGAACATATGGAATGACAAGTGATTTCCAACCAAGTCTTTTGCAGATAATCTCCAGTTTAACGGATACCAATATTGGAATTCTTTTTGTATTTGTGCTGTTAACTCTTCATCAATATTATTTACAGATCCATCATTTGCTCCATCCTGATTAAGGAATACTTTGTTAAAGAATGCATCATTTAAGTCTTCAGGATCAATTTGACTCATATATTTTGCTATAGTATAATATGACATATATATTGTTGAATCAGTTAATGGTTCTATAAGCCATTTTTTATCCCATGGCATATGAGTTCCAAGACCCAATCTTCTTGAACAAGCCCAGTCTTCAAGCCATCCTAAATAATATTCAAAGTTTGACCTTATTTCTTTTGGTACAACTTCTAATTGTTCAAGACAGTCATATGCATCATCAGTCCATTCTTTATCGGAATATTTAACAAACCATTGATCATGTAATTCTTTCACTACACAATCTGCTCCACATCGACATCTTACAGGTTTTTCTGCAAACTCGTAAAGTTTATCTGCAATATTTTCTTCAAGGAACTTATTTATTACTAAATCTCTTACATCTCTTACAGGTGTTCCTTCAAATTCACCTGTATTTTCATTCATTATTCCTTTTGCATGTTCTAATTTGTAACTTTCATTTGTTGCTTCTTTAAGATTTTCATCTTCTTGACTTTGTACATTGAATTGGTTTATAAAGTCTTTAGCTGGAAATTCAGAATATCCTTTTAAATTTACTAAACTTATGATTTCAATATTATCTATTTGTTCTTGAAGATTATATTTTGAAATTAAATCTTGATTGTTTTTTAAGTCTTCTAATGCGATGTAATCTGCAGGTGCATGTGCAGGTACTGAGAATACAACTCCTGTAGCATAATCAGGATCTACAAATGATGCTGGGAATATTGGTAGTTTAGTTTGATTCATAGGATTGATTACATAATTTCCAATGAAATCATTAGCATCCACATCCTCTATGATTTTCATAGATTCTTTTTGGTGTATTATATTGGAATATGATGCTTTACTTATTATCCATGTTTCTCCTTCATATTCTACTTTAACATATTCAGCGTCTGGGTTTAACCAGAAGTTGGTTGCACCATATAATGTTTCAGGTCTGAATGTTGCAGCCACCAGATATGAATCTCCATAAGGGAACTTGATTAATGTTAATTCATTAATTCCTACTCCTTCACCTTCTAGAAGGTCGTGATCTCCTACAGGGTTGTCATCATCAGGACAGTATTTTACTGGGTGTGAACCTTTGTGGATAAGATTTTTATCTTTTAACTGTCTTATTTGCCATCTGACAAATTGTTTGTAATGAGGATCTATTGTTCTGAATTCTCTTCTCCAGTCAATGGAATATCCCATATTTGTCATGTCATTATGGTATTCAGTACTGAAGTATTTTACTATATATTCAGGACTGTCAAATTTTTTAAGTTCTTCTTCTGATACTTTGTGTACATTTTTATAAATGTCCAAAGTCCATGGATCTTGTCTTTCTATTCTTTTTGCTATTCCAACTACTGGTGCTCCAGTAACGTGCCATGCCATAGGAAACAGTACATTATATCCTTGCATTCTTTTAAATCTTGCATATACATCAGGAACTGTGTATGTTCTTCCATGTCCTATATGCATTGCTCCACTAGGATATGGAAATGCAACTGTTATGTACATTTTTTCCCTATCATCAGGATTTGATTCAAAAAGTTTTGAATCTTGCCATTTTTTCTGCCATTTTCTTTCTAAATCTGTTACCATTATATGTAAACTCCGTTTTTATTATTTAATAGTTTAATTAAAATGAAAAATAATATTACGATTTATTAATAATGTTTATATTTATCTTTTTACCAATATTTTAATTTTAGTATTTTTGAGGATTAATATTGATTTTAAAAAAATGAATAAAGAAATGTAATATAAATGTTATTAAATGTTAGAAAACATACCTAAAAAAAGTAAAAAAAGATATCATGTTGTATTATAGTACATTTGACCAATGATATCATTTTTTATTTAATATAGGTGCTGTTGAACGTTTATGTTGGCTGTTTTTAATCATTTTTATTATACGTTCAACTTTATTTTGTTGAATATCCAACAAATTGGAAATTTCATCAGTAGATTTATTTTCTTCTAAATATAAATACAATATCCTATCAATAATAGGATAAGATAAACCAATCTCTGATTCATCTGTTTGGTTAGGTTTAAGACCAGCAGTAGGTGCTTTATTAATAATTGATTCAGGAACATTCAACTTTCTAGCAACACTTTTGACTTCTTGTTTATATAAATCCCCTATTGGTAGAAGATCAACACCACCATCACCATATTTTGTAAAATATCCCAATTGTATTTCTGTTTTATTACCCGTACCAATTACAAGTGAATTATAAATTGCTGCATAATAATATAATATTGTCATACGCATTCTTGGCTTAACATTCATCAATGCAATTTCCTTATATTCATCAGGCAACTTTTCATTAGAACAAGAACTTAAAAAATTTTCAACAAAATCATCAATGGAAATAAAATCACATTCAATATCTAATCCTGTTTTAACCAATTCTGCATCAAATAAATCCTCATCAGATGTAGAAGTAGATGGAAGGACGAATCCCTTCACATTATTTGCTCCCAATGCTTTTACAGCAAGACCTGCCACTACTGTGGAATCTATTCCACCACTTAATCCTATTACAACTCCATTTGAATTTGAAGTTTCTACTTTTTCTTGTATAAACCGACATGCTTTTTCAATAAATACATCCGCATCAAAATCAGGTAAATCTATCATATTATTACTCCAGTAAATGAAAAATAACTTTAATATCATATATTAATTTTATTAATAATAAAATTACTGATAAGCAAAAAATGACAAAAAATGATTAACTTATAATAAACATGATTGATATAATAAATATAATGTAATAAGAAAGGAGTTATAAAATGTCAATAAAAGACTTAGTTACATTCAATAAATCAAAAACCACGTTTATTTTCATTGGAGGAAAAGGTGGAGTTGGAAAAACAACAGTATCCGCTGCAACAGCATTATGGTGTGCTCGAATGAACAAAAAAACTTTAATAATTTCAACAGATCCTGCACATTCATTAGGAGATTCATTTGATAGAACAATAAAGCATGTGCCTACACCTATTGCACAAAATTTAGAAGCTATAGAAATTGATCCGGATAGAGCCATGGATGAATATAAAGAGAAAATGCAAATGCAACAACAATATAATGACATGCTTAACATGTTTACAGAACAAATGGACGTTATGAGTTCTTCACCAGGAATAGATGAAGTTGCGGCATTTGATAAATTTATGCAATACATGACAAGTGATGAATATGATGTGGTAATATTCGATACTGCACCAACAGGACATACACTTCGTTTATTATCTTTCCCTGAAATGATGGATTCCTGGATGGGTAAAATGATTAAAACAAGACAAGCATTAGGAACAGCCGCACAAAAACTTAAAAATATAATTCCATTTATGGGATCTGAAGAAGACACTGGTGCTGAAACAAAACAAATGGAAGCTATGAAAGAGGAAATACTTAAAGCAAGAGCAATATTAACTGATCCCGAAAGAACATCATTTAAAACCGTACTTATCCCTGAAGAAATGTCAATATATGAATCAAGTAGGGCAATGGATGCTTTAAATAAATCAAACATCACTACTGACGGAGTTATTGTCAATAAGATTCAACCGGAAAATGACCATTGTGAGTTCTGCAAATCACGTCGTGAAAGCCAACAAAAACGTATGGAAACGATACACGCTGTATTTTCTGAACAGATTATAGCTGAGATTCCACTTCAATCCCATGAAGTAAGAGGAATTGATCAACTTTATGAAATAACTGATTTATTATATGGATCTGATCCCTCAAATGGTCCAATCGCATTATAAAAATAAAATCACATCCCCCCTCTAATTTTTTTAATAAAATTAATTAATATTGTTTAAAAGATTTAAAATATAATAAAAATCTTTAGAATTTAGGAAAACCTAAAAATAATTATTGTTAATACTTTAATGAAAAAAACAGACAATGACAGACAAAAAAAATAAGTATAATACTTTATTTAATCCTTATTTAAATGATAATTTTTTTTGTAAAATACCATATGATGAAAATAAAATATCCATTGAATAATTAAATGATAAAATAAAAAATATAACTAAAAATAAAGATTATAAGCATACATTTAAATATTACTAAATGTTATATATTTAAATGGAGGTGAAATTATGGGTGAAATTCCAGTAGCACCAGTCGGAAGAATCATAAAAAATACCGGTTCATTACGTGTAAGTGACGAAGCAAAAGAAGAATTAACCAATATACTAGAGAATGTTGGTTATGAAATAGCTGAAGATGCTATAAAAATAGCAAAACATGCAGGAAGAAAAACTGTAAAAGCAGAAGACATAGAATTAGTCTATAAAATAATTAAATAAATACCAATACCATATTAAATCAAAAGATAAAAAAAATAATAATCTTTTGATCTTTTTTTAAAAAAAATAAAAGAGTTATTTAAACTTCTTTCTTTGATTCCAAATTTTTCTAAAGCTAGAAAAACCACCACATTCCCCGGCAAACATACTCATATTTGTGGCCAGTTCAGCAACCTTTTCACTAGCTCTATAACCATTTTTAATTAGTCGCCTTCCAGAAGGTGCTTTCATAGTATCAACAGCAACACCTATATCATACGGAGAAACTACCTTTATTCCCAATGATAAAGCCAAATCATTACTTGCATGTTGAGTATGGAATCCTTTTATTTTAACCGAAGGAACTGACAATGCTCCAACTTCAATAGTTACTCCCATACCTGAACAGAATATAACACCTTCAGATGCGTTCATTAAACTAATTAAATCAACATCCCCATCAATAACATATATGCCACGTTTTGTAATAAAACGACTGATATAATCCACTTTAAATCTATAAGGAACTATTAATATTTCTTTTCCAAGCAATTCAACCTGATGAATAATCTCAGGTATATCCTCCCTACGAGTATCTCCCCCTAAAAATAAAACATAGAAATCATCAGTACCATAATGCTTATGTAACTGGTCCACATCAATCAAACTTTGCCTACTCACATATTCAGCTTGAGGATAACCTTTAATATTAATAGTATTTTCAATACCATACAATTTCTTTAATTTCTTTTGATATTCTGAACTAGGAACGGTAATCAAATCAGCATATGCAATCATTTCAATAGGATTATATATATCCTGTTCGATATGAAGCTTTGGATAATTTAACTTTTTAGCAGCTGCAATACCCTTTCTAACATCCCCTGCATTACCACAAGTCATAACTAAATCAATGAATTTATTCTTTAATTGATTATATGTACGATATGTGTCCTGTACTACCAAAGAACCTATTGCTAAATTCCCACGTTTAACAGCACCATTTCTTCTACTTTCACCAATTGCTGAGATTTCAAGACTATACGGTTTTAGTAAATTCCATGCCATCTGACTATGTGTAAGTGATAAAACATCAGCATCTATCTTTTCAATTACAGGTATTAATGTCTTTGCTGGTGCCGTTTCTGCTATAACTGCAATATTCAATCATTTACCCCCCTTCTATTCTTAAAATTGATTGTATACAATACCACTATGATAGTAATTAAGAAAAACAATAAAATTACCAAATCAGTAGGTCCAGTTTCTATCCATATTATAACATGTGCTAATAATATTGCATATAATGAAATAAATAAATCTTTAAATCTCGTTTGTATATTATATAAAACTCCCAATATTGCTCCCAATATAAACATTTGGATAATCATTGCAATTAATCCAAAATCCAATAATGCCGGACCGAATATTGTAGATGTTGTTGAGTGTGCATATCCTAAGGTAGTGCTTCCTACTATTACCCGTGGATCTGTAGATTTCATAAATCCAGTTAATGTATTATAGATCAATTGTCCATTAGTACTACCCTGCATAAATACTGCATGATCCAGTACCTGTAAAGTATATCCTGCTCTATAAAATATTAGTTCTAAAGGATTCAAAGTCCAAGTTTGCCATTCAATAGATTGAACTGCTACATATCCTACTACCATCAATAATATAAACATTGCAACAATTGCTATGATGATATATTTCCATGGAAGTTTTTTTGTATAATATACCGTTATAAATACACTTAGAACTATTGCCATTGCTGTTGTACGATAACCTGTCAATACAAATAATAACAAGCCTATTAAAAACAAGATATAATATTTCTTATCATCATATTTTGCTATTAAAATATTTATAGATGGTAAAAATAACAGATAAGATAATAACCATATTCTTGTTACAGCTTTTGCTTTAAGATAACCACTGAATAATGGAATACCACCCAAATAAATCATGTTAATTATTTGTAATAATATTCCTAATATAACCAATGACAATATTAACTTTTTAGATGCTAATTTTTCCAGTCTTTTCTGATTGATAGAAAATGATTTTTTAATAAGAATCTTTCTAGAGAGATATACACCCAATATATAAAATAACAATCCTATAAAAATTACTGCTACCGTAACAATGTTTATTCCTACTAATTCCTTTAAATGATATTCAAAACCAATAAATGAAAATATTAAATATATTAAAACTAATAATACTAAAATTATCGGTGAAAAAATATCTAATTTTTTGTAGTCCATTTCAATCTACCATCAAAAAAGTTAATTAACACTTTTTAAACATAATATATAATATAACTGAACTAATATAAAGACTTTTTTAATAGATTAAACAAAGAATTATTATAAGAAGAATTTTCTATTAAAAAAAATAGAACTATAATTTACACAGTTTAAGTGAATGCCATGTCTAATAAAATATTAAAAAATAGTTTTATATTGTTATTGGGTAATTTATTGTTCCGTATTGGAGGATATATAAATCGTCTACTAATGAGTAGAATGTTAGGTCCAGAAGGATATGGATTATACGGATTAACATTACCTTTTCAGGGCATATTCCAAATATTATCTGCAGGAGGATTACCTCCAGCTATATCAAAATATGTGGCAGAATATAATGCAAAAGATGAGAAAGCACTTAGTAAACAAGTAATATTAACCGCCACCAAGTTTATGGTTTTAATGGCTATATTCCTTAGTATTATTCTTTTGTTTTCATCAGATTTTATTGCTAATAATATATTCCACAAACCTCTAGTTGTATGGCCATTAAGAGCCGTTAGTCTTATTACTCCATTTAGTGTAGTGGTAGGAGCTATGAGAGGAGCATTTCAAGGTTTTTACAAGAACGAATATACTGTTTATAATAGACTAGCCGAACAAGTATCAACCATTGTATTTGCATGCTTATTTGTATTTTGTGGACTTTATGCAATGGGTGCAGTTTTAGGTACTGCATTTGGATTTATAGTATCTGCAATAACAGCAGTATTTCTTTATAAAAGGTATATTTCACCATTATTTAATGATGAAAATACATTAAATTTATCATTTAAAGAGGAATTGAAACTATTATGGATATTAATATGTTTTGCAGTTCCTGTTGCCATAACTGCATTATCCGAGATGGCAATTTATGATGTTGGAACATTGGTTATAGGAGTATATATGCTAGCTACAGATGTTGGTTATTATAATGCAGCAGACCCCATATCCAGGATTCCATTAGTAATCTCATTATCTATATCTACAGTACTTCTTCCTGCAACTGCAGAAGCACATGCTTTAAATGATCAAAAGTTACTGCAGGAATATGTTAGTGATTGTCTTCGTTATAGTATCCTAACTGTTCTTCCACTATGTGTCCTAATAAGTATTTTCAGTACTCCTATATTAATAATACTCTTTGGAGCAAGATATATTCCAAGTTCACATGTTCTAAGCATACTGGTTATAGGAATGTCCTTTTATACCATATTCATGATATGTAGTAGCATATTACAGGGAATTGACAATCCCAGAACTCCAATGTACATACTATTATTTGGAACAGCAATGAACATAGTATGCAATGTTTTATTAGTTCAAAATATGGGAATTTTAGGTGCAGCAATTGGTACAACAATTACAACAGCAATTCTAATGATTATAATATTATTAATTGTCATCAGAAATACCCATATAAAACTTCCATATAATAATATTTTTAAAATGTTAATAGCAAACATCATTCTTGCATTAATATGCCTATTTATTCCTAAAACAATCATAGGTTGTATTATTGGATTTATATTTGGAAGTATTGTATATGTTATCTTATTATTACTATTAAGAGTAATGACAAGAAAAGACATAACATTCTTTAGTGCATTTATAAATAAGATACCATTTGTAAGAAATTATGTTGATAAAATAGTAAAATTTATAGAAAAACATAATCTAATATATTAATATAGAATAACTTAATAAGAGAAGGATTTAAAATGAGTAATGATAGAACTGTTACATTAACAAGAACTACAAAGGAAACTGATATAAAAATAACATTAAATATTGATGGAAATGGTAATAGCAACATTGATACAGGACTTAAATTCTTTGACCACATGTTAACATCATTTAGTCGTCATGGATTCTTTGACTTGGATATTAAAGCTGTTGGAGATATTGATGTTGATGATCATCATACCATAGAGGACGTGGGATTGTTATTAGGAGAATGTTTTAAGGAAGCTTTGGGTGATAAAGTAGGTATTGAAAGAATGGGATATAACATTGTACCTATGGATGAAGCTCTTGCAACCGTTGCAGTAGACATTAGTGGAAGAAGTTATCTAGTATTTGATGCAGATTTTGAATATCAAAGTATTGGTGATATAAGTTCCCAAAATGTTAAACATTTCTTTGAATCATTTGCAAATACATCTCTTATGAATATTAATATAGATGCCAAAGGTGAAAATGACCATCATATATGTGAAGCAACATTTAAATCATTTGCACGTGCATTAAATAGTGCATCCAAAATTACTCATGACCAATTATTAACAACAAAAGGTAAATTATAATACGTAAATTTCATACAAAAAAAAGAAGTTGAAAGAATAAAGTATGACCATACTTTATTTATATGTATCAATAAGTGATTGTCTAACAAGTACTGAACCATCCTTAGCATGAGGAGTTCTTAGTACACTATCATTTACTTTTTCTATTTCTCTTGCCTCATCAGCCAAACGTGCTGCTGCCGACATAACCTCATGAGCTGCTGCAGCTAATGGAATATAAACATCCGATTCCTTCGTCTGGAAACATGCCCTATTATCCATCTCTGAAACCAAAGTAGCCATATTATATGCAGCTATTGCCTTAGCCATAGCATATGGATTTTTAAAACCTGCATTGAATACTGTAAGTTCTGCAGTAACTGTTATTTCAGGTAAAGTTAACTGTTGATTGTTTTTAATATCTTCTATTAATTCATCCAATGTTCTATGAACCAATCTTAAAGTACCTGTTACTGATAATACTTTTAGAACATCCGCATTAAACAATGCCATTTCTGTAGGATCTAAAAATTCACGTCTTGCACCAATCATAGGATCTGCCTCTATGATAATATAACCTACTTTCTGTTCTTTCATTTTATTAATAGCCTTCTTCCCAGGCTTATCACCAATAACAACCGTTGGAATATCCAAATTAGCTAATTTTTGTCTTAAAATACTAGGAGTATTAGTATTTGGATTAGGACTGACAAATATTATCAAATCAGGATTATAACCAAGAAGTGGTGGTAAAATATCTTCAATTTGTTCCTTACCCATTTTTGGTCCTGAACTTACAACCCTAACATCTATATCTTCCCTATCTGCTCGTTCATCCAATATCAAATCAATTATTGGCGATGTTCCAATATTGCCTATTTTAATTATTCCAATTTTTACAACCATTATCTCACATCATATATTATTATTTAAGTATGACCATTGTATTATTCATATGCTTTTTGTGTGAAGTTATATGCAAAGTCTGGAAGACAAGCTGTGTGAGTATGCACATAACTTGCAACTGAATTATTTTTTAATAATCCATCATGTGTTCCATTAATCCCCACTCCACGTTTCATCTTAAATGCAAAATCATCCATATTGCTTCCCGTATATTCTACCTTTGAATAATGAAATTCATGTCCATGATAAACGGATCCTTTATTTTGTATTGGATTATCCTTTACAACTTCAGCTATTGTATAACTTAATCCCTGTACTTTACTTGTTAACATGGACTCATAAGGATATACACCCACCATAGGTAATTTATCAATAGAATTAGTTAAATACATCAATCCACCACATTCAGCATATATAGGCTGATTGTTATCCGAAAATGCCTTTATTGATTTAAGCATGGATTTATTTGTTGATAATTCTTTTTTAAATATTTCAGGATATCCCCCACCAATATATAATGCATCAGCATCAGGCACCGTTTCATCATGTATTGGACTGAAATATATTATTTCAGCATTATTTGCCTCTAGTGCTTCTATGTTTTCATGATAATAGAAATTAAATGCTTCATCAAAGGCAACTGCTATCTTAGTTTTTTGTCTTGTTTTATCTTTTTTCCATATTGCCTCTTTTTGTTTATCCATATCAGGACTGTTTTTCATTATATCAATTAATGCATCAAGATCAATATTTTCTTTTATTAGATTACCCCATTTTTCAATAAGCCCTTTAATTCTATCTTCTTCGACTGCTGGTATCAAACCCAAATGTCTTTGTTCCATTGTTATTGACTTATCCCTTACTATTCCACCAATAACCTGCGTATCTGAAAGTTTTTCAACTGCTTCTTTTGTTTTCAAGTAATGTTTTTGGCTTTTGACATTATTCAATATTACTGCTTGAATGTTGATTTGAGGATCCAATGCTTTAAAGCCCAATGTCATAGCAGCAGCACTTCTTACCAAACTTCTGCTATTAATTATTAAAACCACTGGTGCATTTAATGCTTTTGCAATTGAAGATGTTGATCCGATATCATTTACAGGACTTATGCCTTCATATAATCCACGTACTCCTTCAATAATTGCATAATCTGCATTTGAATGTTGCATACCATTTGTGAATGATTGCCTTACTTGACCTTCTGACATGAAAAAAGAGTCCAAATTTCGTGATGGTATACCTGTTGCACAGGTATGATAAGAAGGATCTATATAATCCGGTCCCACCTTAAATGATTGAATTTTATATTCATCAGATAATGCTTTCATTATACCCGTGGATATTGTAGTTTTTCCAACTCCACTACCTGTTCCTGACAATACTATTCTTTTCATATAAAATACCTATCTTTCCTAGTAAAAAAAATCTTATAATAAATTTCCTTAATTACTATTATATCTTAAGATTATACAATATAGATTTTTGTTATAATATCTCAAATTCAAATATATATAAAAGAAAAATTAAATATAACAATGTTAATGTATAATAAAAAATAGTAGCAAAACCAAATAGTAATATAGAATATAATACTAAAAGATGGAGACTATAATAAAATGGCAAACGAACGAATTGTCGCATTATCACATCAATTAAGAGATGCTGGAGTAAATGTAAGTATAAGAAGTACAAAAACGGCATGCCAAGTATGGGATCTTTTTAAAAATGAAAACGATTTAAACAAAATGCAAACGGCATTAAAAAGTGTTTATATAAAAGATCCTTATGATGAAGATAAATTTGACGAAGTATTTGAAGACCTGTTTACTTCAAAAGCAGAAATAAGTAATGAAGACGATGCCACAATGAATCCATATGATGATTCTCATGATGATCCTGCAATCCAACAAGAAGACATAATGGGAATACCCGATTCTCAAACATCAGATTTATCTATAGAATCCATGATGCCCCCACACTTTGACCCAGAAGAATTAAAAGAAAACAAAATACATGAAAAAGACTTACTTAAAACCGATATTAGCAATATCAATACATTTGATGAACGTTTACTTAATTTATGTCGTAAACTAGGGGAAAAAATAAAAAATCAAAGAAATATCCGACGTAAACATGCAAAATCAAATAATATTGATATGCCAAGAACAATCAGAAGTAACTTAAAAAACGGAGGAAAACTGATAAAACTATTCAATTGCAAACCGCCACTTCATAAAAATAAGCATATATTCTTGAGTGATGTTAGTGGATCATGTGATTGGATAAGTAGCTGGTTTTTTGCAATACTATATGGTTGTCAACAATCTTTCAATAAGATATACAGTTATGAATTTGATAACAGACTGCTTGATACAACAAATGCTTTAAAATTAGAATCATATTATGACTCATATCAAAGCATATATGCATCCAGAATGAGTAGAGGTATGATTCATGGAAAATCTGATATGGCAAATTCCTTTAAAGAATTTTTAGATACAGCCCCCTTGAATCATAGAAGTATCGTGATAATATTAACTGATTGCAGAGATTGGAATGGAGAAAGAACAGATGGTGAATTAGAAAGTGCAAAAATTCTAAAGAAAATAGTTGAACGTAGCTCCAAAGTATTAATTTTTAATCCAGAAAAACAAATAAGATGGAACACTCCTACAAGTTGTGTATCCGATTACCAAAAAGCAGGAGCCCAAATATACGAAATCCAAAATCTCGAAAATCTCACAAAATTAATCAGTGAATTATAAGGAGTAAATATAATGAAATACTTTGTAAGATATGGAGAAATAGGAATAAAAAGTCCTAAAATAAGACGTAAATTTGAAAATAATTTAATAAATAACATTCAAACAGAACTTGACTGTACCTTTGATAATAATCAGGGAAGATTAACATTAATAACAGATGAAGATGATGAAAAAGTAAGAGATGTACTAAACAGAGTTTTTGGAATCGTATCATATAGCCCTATAAGAGAAACAATAACTGATTATGATACAATAACCGAACTCATACAGGAAGTAATTCCTGAAACAATAAAATCAGATATTTTTAATCCTGAAACTGATACATTTGCTGTCCGATGTAGAAGGGTAGGAAATCATGATTTTACAAGTCAGGAAATGGCAGGTTTTTGTGGTTCTGTAGTTATAAAAGAATGCCAGGCTAAAGTAGACCTTTCAAATCCCGACTTTACATTATATGTGGAAGTAAGAGAGGATAAAACCTATATTTATACCCAAAAAATTCAATGTCTTGGCGGTCTACCAGTAGGAAGTCAAGGAAGAGTAGTATGTCTTATATCAAGCGGTATTGATTCACCTGTTGCAGCATTCAATATGTTAAAACGTGGTTGTTCAGTCACATTACTACATTGTGATAATGCCCCATACACTACAGGTTCCATAGATAAAGTACTGAAAAATGTAGAAAATCTAAAAAGATACTCATTAGGTGCCGACATTAGAGTATATAGTGTAGATTATGGAAAGTATCTAGAATATGTCTTAGAAAAAGCACCACCCCGTATGACCTGCATATTATGTAAAAGTGGAATGTACCAAATAGCAGAAATACTTGCAAAAAAGGAAAATGCAAAGGCCATTGTAGATGGCAGTAGCATTGGCCAAGTGGCATCACAAACGTTAGATAATATTGAAGCCACCCGTTATCATTGCCGAATGCCTATTCTTAGTCCATTAATATGTATGGATAAAATTGAAATAGAAAATGTAGCTAAAACTATTGGAACCTATGAAACATCAATAATTCCAGATAGTGGCTGTGCTGCTGTTCCAAAACATCCTGAAACACATGCAGATATGGATTTATTTAAGGACATTGTGGAAAGGATTAATCAAAAGGATATCCTTGAAGATGTATCAAAAACATTTAAACTACTTGATTAAAGAAAACATATTGATATAATTAATTAAAAATAGATAGGGGGTAAATTATATGATAGACTTGTTAAAGAAATTTTCAATAATAATATTTGTACTATTGGCCTTAATAGTTTCAAGAATGGGAATAAGTTATATTGTAATTCTAATTGCTATTGGATTTATTGTATCATTTATTAATCAGAGAAAAAGAGAAGCAATAATTACAGGTGTATTATATGCATTGGTAAGTTATATTCTCAGTTATCCTGCAGGATTATTCCTTTCAGAATATATGCCTAGTACTGACATAGTTATAGAAACAAGTGTATTAACTGTTGCAAAGGATTTAATTATTGGAGCATTAATACCAATGATAATAGCTTTAGTATTATGTGGTATAACTGCAATAATCGGTTCAAATATTGCAAAAGCAATTAATAAAGATAAGACCCCAGAAAATGATGCTGAAGAGACTTATCGTTTTGATATGTATAAATCCGATACAAACAATCCTTACCAAAAAACTGCTGAAGTTAAAGATAAAAATTCTAGAAAAAATAGAAAAACATTAAGTAAATTAACACCAATTGATAAGGCTAAAATAAAAAGACAAGAAGGTGAATATGATGACTGATGTTATTATTGTAGGAGCAGGAACAGGTGGATTGAGTGTTGCAAGAGAATTATCAAAAAACGATAATGTTAATATCACAATCATTGAAAAAGGCCCATTGTGTGAAGCTAAAGATTCTTATAAGTTCTATGAACCATGGGATAAAAGTGAATATGAATTAATTAGAACAACTGTTACAGGAGGTTCTTCACTAGTAATAGCAGGTAATTTTGTACCCGCTCTTGTTGATGAATTAAAAGAATATGATATTGATATCAAACCACAACTTGAGCAACTTAAAGAAGAAATTGGAATAACAACAATGCCTGATAGCCATATGAAACCAATGAATAGATTATTAAAGAAGTCTGCAAAGGAATTGGGGCTGGATTTAAAGCCTATGCCTAAAGGTATTAATCCAGACAAGTGTAAGCAATGTGGTTTATGTGCTTGGGGTTGTCCCTATGATGCTAAATGGAGTAGTTTATCAGATTTGAAGGTTGCACAAGACAATGGTGTAACGTTAATAACAAACGAAGGCGTTTTAAAAATCAGTGCATCAGAAGGAAAAGTAACTGGAGTCATTACCGATAAAGGAAATACATATAATGCAGATGTAGTGGTTATTGCAGCTGGAGGACTTGTTACTCCTAAATTATTACGTACCGTTGGAATTAATGCTGGAGAGTCCCTTGGTGTTGATCCATTTGTAACTATAGGAGGATACTATAAAAATGCCCGGCAAGACCATGGTATTCAAATGAATCAATATATCAAATTACCACATATTGTAATTAGTCCTCATACAAGCCAGTATTTACTTCCAAAGATACAGGAAACTCACCCCGATGCAACGGTTGATGATATTTTAAGTTTCATGGTTAAAGTACCTGACAAGACCACTGGCCATGTCCATATGGAAGAAGTTCATAAAGAACTTGAAACAACTGATGCTTCACTTATTGCAAGAGGTTGTGGAATAGCTTCTGCAATTTTAGTTAAGGCAGGGGTTGATATAAAAAGCATATCCTCAACACATGTTAGAGGTGCACATCTTGTTGCATCAGCACCTATTGGAGATATTGTAGATAGTAATCTTGAGACGGAAATTGATAATTTATACGTTGGTGATGGATGCGTATTGCCAGAATCTCCAGGACTTCCACCAATATATACCATTCTTGCATTAAGTCGAAGATTAGGTCAATATTTAGCAGAAAGATTATAGAATACTCTCCCTATTTATTTATTTATTTTTTTCGTGTGCTGTTATGATAGTAAAAGTAGATGAATTTACAGTAAGTATGACGTTTTTGCAAGTTACATAATAATTCTTACCTTTTCTAGCAACTATTGTTTTTTCATCTTTTATAATATTTTTACAGTATTCTACAACATCAATTGAATCATTTAGATTAATATTATTCCTAATTCTATCAATACCTAACTGTGTTGTATGTACTTTATCTATATTGTTAATTAATTCGTTTTTAAGATCCATCCTAATTATCCTTAGTTTAAGTTTATATGTATAGTTTAAAAAACATTAAATATAAAAGTATTATTAAGAAAATATGTTATGAACTTTTTTTTATAATGTTATGGAGAGTATGTTAAAATTAAATATAAGAGTATTGAAAATCCTAGTTTAGAAGAAACATATGAACTTGTAGAGGAAGGATTTAATAAAAAATCCATGATAATATTACTGGCCAATTGTCATGTTGAATATGAAGGTCGTGCAAGGAGTAAACTAGCAAATGGTGATAGATTAATAATTATTAAAAAGGATGGTACTTTTGCCATTCATCAAGAATTAAACCTAGATCCAGTTAATTGGCAGGCCCCCGGATGTAAAAATAGCATCACATTTGATGATGAATTGATTATTAGAAGTAAGAGAACCAAACCATATGAAGAAATACGTTTATATCTTGATGAAGTTTATACTGCCACATATTATAATATTGTAGATACTAAAGAGTTGGAATTGAGAGGTTATGAAAAACATATGGTGGATCTTGCATGGGAAAAACCCGAACTGATTGAAAAGGGTTTCAGACCAACTCGCAGAGAATATCAGACAGACAATGGTTTCATTGATCTTATGGGTAAAGATAGTGAAGGTCATTTATTTATTCTTGAATTTAAAAGTAGAAAAGCAGGTTCTAATGCTGTTAAACAATTAAAGGGATATGTTGATTGTTTTTTAGATAATAAAGATTTTGTAAGGGCAGCTATTGTTGCACCGGACATAACCAATGATGCTTTAGAAGAATTAGAAAAGCATCAAATGGAATATATAAAAATGAATCCACCTCTTGATTTGTTAAAACAAAAGGTTTCTACATTAGATTCATTCTTTTAATTATGAATTACATTAGAAATTCATAGTCCTCCCCATTTATTGAAAGTAATATTGCATCAACTATACATGCAGTATTCCATCCTACAACTTTTGTTGCTATATCCTGAAGGTCTTCAGGTATTTCTTCAGCACCATATGGCCTTATTATTACTATAGGTTTGTTGAATGTCTGTGCATACTGAATATGTTTTGAGATTATATCCTTATTTTTCTCCCATAATCCAGAAAGTACTATCAATACATCACATTCATCTAGTGAGCTTGCAAAGTTATCACTAGTATCTGTTATATCATCCCATTTAAAGGCTTCTGTTGCCGATGACAATCTATTCATAAATGTATTATAATCATCACCTGCTATTGGATAAGATATGAATAGTTTCCATGTTCTTTTATCTTCCGGAAATAAATCTAACATTATTAATCACCCCTTTTATATTGTTGATCTTCGTTCTATTTCTATTTCATCACCTGTATCTTCATCATATACTTTAAAGCAATTCTTTGGACATATGCTTGCAGGTATTTTTATTTCATATAAATTTTCCACTATGGCTTCTAATGTTTGTTCTTTATCGTCAATATATCCTCCATCCATATTTACTAGAAAATCATTATTGTCCATAAAAAATATTTGTGAATTACGTTGACAAGCTCCACATCCTTTACATTCACTTCTATCTATTATTACTTCATACATTTTATTTACTTCCCTAAAATATAATATATATTGTTGTAGATAAATAATTATTTATAGCAAGTATTGATTGAGGAATAAAATATGAAAGATTTTAGAATTGCTAGTTGTCAGATGGATGTTGTTGATGATAAAAATGAAAATATCAGACATGCTGTTGAGTTAATAAAAGAAGCATCAAATAATAATGCAGATATTGTTTGTTTACCTGAAATGTTTAACACTCCTTATGATAATGATAAGTTTATTGAGAATGCAGAATATGAAGATAATAGTATTACCTTGGAAGCTATGAAAACTGTTGCCGACGAAGAAAATATAATTTTACAGTGTGGTTCAATAGCACAAGCTGCAGATGATAAAATATATAATACCGCTTATTTAATCGATTCAAATGGAAAAATAATTGGAAAACATCAGAAAATGCATCTATTTGATATTGATACCAATACTATGAAGTTTAAAGAATCCGATACTCTAACAGCAGGAGATAATATTACGACAATAAAAACTGATCTTGCAACTATATCCCTAGCAATATGTTATGATGTTCGTTTTCCTGAGTATTGGACTTTACTTAATAACAATCAAACGGATATTGTTATAATGCCCGGCGCATTTAATAGGACAACCGGCCCCCTACATTGGCAAACACTTATCAGAGCAAGAGCTATTGATAATCAGTATTACATTGTAGCAACAAGTCCCAGCCAAGTTGAAAATCCATATTATATTGCATGGGGCCATAGTATGATAGTTAATCCATGGGGTAATATACTTGCAAATGCAAATGAAAAAGAAGAAATAATATACTCCCAGATAAATGAAAAAGATAAAATAGAAGTTAGAGAACAGATTCCTGTTCTAACTAATAAAAGAAGAGATGTTTATGAAACTGTATTAAAATAAGCATTCATCTTATTTTTTAGCTTTTTTCTTTTTAGGTTTAGGATCTATCTTTTTAAGTGATTTATTACATACCTTTTTAAATTCTTTATCCCCTGTAGCAGCCCTTCTTGCCTTTTTAATAGGATCGATTGCACGTTTATCTTTAATATCCCCTAATGCATTTGCTGCTGATGCTCTTACACCCCAATCTTCATCAGTTAATAATTCAATAATTGGTTCTACAGCATCAACCACTTCCATTTCTCCAAGAGTTTTTGCAGCAAATTTTCTAATTGCAAAATCATCAGAATTCAATGCATCAATCAACTCTGCTGCAACACTATCATTACCAAGAGATTTTAAGGTAAGAACAGCATATTTTTGAACTTGAGGATTATCTTCTTTAAGCTTTTCAAGCACAGGATTAATTACTTCATCACCTATATTTGCTAATGATTTAGCAGCTTGAAAACGTACATGAGGATTTTTATCATTAAATGCTTCAATTAAAATATCAATAGATTCGTTTCCATATTCTTCTAAATCTATACATGTCTGTTTTCTTATTTCATAGTCTTCGTCCAACATATTTGATTTTAAAGTATCCAAATCTGTCATTTATATTACTCCCATAATATATTGTATTTAATTCTAGTTATTATATTTGAATTAGAATATATTAATTTTTTTCCAACCATCTTCTTCCTATGAATAATGAGAAAAAAAGTCATCAAAATTTTTATAAAAAAGATACAAGTAATAATATTATGATAAGAAGTTAATTGATAAATTCAATAGATATATGTTACTTTTTAATATGAAAATGAATTACATATTTAAATGAACTTATTACATATTTTTGATAATTTTATAATAAGAATTATTGTTAAATTAATTAAAACTACCTAGAATATAATCCTAGTTAAAATAAATGTATAAATGATATTCATTAATTAAATAATTAGATTAAGCTATAATTAACGAATTTCTTGAATATGAAAAAATAGAACTATCATTAGATTTAAATCTTATAGTAAAATATTATAATGAAAAAAAATATATTATTAATATAATTAAATAATTGTAATAATGAAAAAAGGAGGATATGCTATGAATGTTGAAGAAGAAAAAGATTTTTATATAAACGATAGTTATTCTCCTTATACAACTGTCAAAAAAACAGAGGAACACACCACCTACATCATTGATGTTCCCTCCAAATATAATATTGAATTAGAACACCATCCTATACTTCCAGGCATGAGTATCATAATAAGCCATGCAAACCTAATGCAAAAATACTCCTCAGAGGATGTTCTATTATATTTTCCAAAACCTGAGGACATGTTGATTGTTAGCTATTTAATTGAAGGAGAAGGACAAATAGCTGCAGATAAGGACAAATTCATACCTTTAAAAGATGGAGATATTCATATACACTTAAATCCTTATAATAATAATTATTATAGTTATTTTGGTGAAAATGAAATTGCTCATATTCTAATTAATCGTGATAAAATAAGAAAATATGAAAAAACATACACTGATGAGTACATTAAAATTCTTAAAGAAATTTATAAAAAATCAAACATAGAACAAATAATAGTAATAAAATCAGAATATAACTTACAAAAGATATTGGATGAAATGAAATTATATCAAACAGAGGATTTAACTTTAAGACGTGTATATCATCAGATTAAAATTATAGAAATAATAATATATCTTTATAAATTAAAATTCATAAGTAATCAGGAAACATATAAAACATATACCGATGCACAAATAAGAGTTGTGAGGAAAATTAAAAATCATTTATCACGAGATATTGCAAGTTATAAATCATTAGAATCATTAGCACTAAATTATGGAATAAATTTAACAACTTTAAAGAATTGCTTTAAGGACATGTATGGCAAACCTTTATACACATGGTATAGAGAGTATAAATTCAAAAGAGCAACAGATTTAATCAAAAATACGGATTATCCTATTTCAAAAATTGCTAATATGATAGGATATAAAAGTAGTAGTAAATTTACAAAAGCGTTTAAAAAAGAAATGGGTGTATTACCTTCTAGTTATCGTAAGAAAAAATAATAACCTCCCTCTTATTTATTTATATTTAAACAAAAAAATGAAAACTTTAAAAAAAAATACAATAGTTAATAACTCATTAATTACAAAATAATATTATAGACAAAATTATATTGTAAAATTAAGGAGATATCAAATGAATTATTTATTAGCAGTGATAATAATTATTTACATTGCAATGATGGTTCTGGTAGGATATATTGCTTGGAAACGTACCTCAAGTAATGAAGATTACTTGGTTGCAGGACGTAAAACAAATCCATATATTATGGCATTAAGTTATGGTGCAACATTTATCAGTACTGCAGCTATAGTAGGATTTGGTGGACTTGCAGGTACCAATGGTATGGGTATTCTATGGTTAGTATTCTTAAATATTGCCGTTGGAATATTTATAGCATTCATATTCTTTGGAAAACCAACAAGAGCAATAGGAAAATATCTAAATGCTATGACATTTCCAGAATTCTTATCAAAAAGATTCAACAGCAAATTCATACAATACTTTAGTGGACTGTTAATCTTTTGTGCAATGCCTGTATATGCAGCAAGTGTATTGATAGGAGCTGCAAGATTTTTAGAAACAACTTTAAGCGTTGAATTCCAAATTGCTATCATCATATTAGCAGTAATTATTGGATTCTATGTGATATTTGGTGGATTGAAAGGTGTAATGTATACTGATGCAGTTCAAGGAGTAATTATGTTCTTTGGAATGCTGATACTATTAATCTGTATATATTGGTTCTTAGGTGGAATTACACAAGCTCATAGTGCATTAGCAAATATGAGTGGATTATTCCCTGCAAGTGCAAAGGCCACTGGTGCAACAGGGTGGACGACATTCCCTGTTCCAGGAAGTGTGTTCTGGTGGAACCTTGTAACATCAATTATTTTAGGTGTTGGAGTCGGTGCTATAGCACAACCTCAACTTGCAGTTAGATTCATGACAGTAAGTGGTAATAAAGAATTAAACAGAGCAGTACTTGTTGGTGGAATATTTATATTTGTAGCAACTTTCTCTGCATATGTAGTAGGATCACTTTCAAATGTATACTTCTATCAAACAACAGGTCAAATTGCTATTCAAGCTGCCGGTGGAAATGTTGATAAGATAATACCTACATTTATTAGCTCATCAATGCCACAATGGTTTACCTATGTATTTACATTAACATTACTATGTGCTGCTATGAGTACTCTCAGTACCCAATTCCATGCACAAGGTTCTGCTATAGGTCATGATGTATTCTCAGCAACAAGAAAAGATAAAAAAGGAAGCCTACGTTTAAACCGTATAGGTATACTGGTTGGAATTATAATTGCTGTAATTCTTGCATTTATACTCCCAGGAGGAGTTGTAGCACAAGGAACAACAATATTCTTTGGTATTTGTGCAGCTGCATTTATGCCTGTTTATATCTGTGCATTATTCTGGAAACGTACAACCAAACAGGGTGCTATTGCAGGTATTGTCAGCGGTACAATAGCTAGTTTATTCTGCCTATTATTTACCCATCAAAAAGAAGCAGCAGGTATTGGTATTTGTAAAATGTTAACTGGAAAGGCAGTACTCTTTACTTCAATGCCATGGCCATATGTTGATCCTATGGTAATAGCACTTCCAATATCATTTATAGCAGTAATATTAGTTTCATTACTAACCAGAAATACTGAAGAAGAACAAAAAGAAATTGATGCAATGTTTAAAGCTAAGGATGGTGAATCAGCATGATTGAAATATTAGGTTTAACTGATCCTTGGATTATTGGCGGATATTTAGGATGTGTCATTATTACAATAATATGTGTAGTATATGGTGCAATCAACTGGAATAGTGATAAATAATCACATTCCATCTAACTTTTTTTAAAAACAATTTTTATAGATATATTTTATTGAAATTCGCTCTTTTTATAGAAGAAATATATTATTTATTATCTAATTTATATATTAAAACAAATAAATATAAAGAATATAAACTTTAAATGTGGATAAACAATGAAATATGCTATAATAGATATTGGTTCTAGTATAATCAAATACAAAATTTATAACTATGAAAATAAGACTATAGAACCAATAATAAAAAATGATGAGCGTGTAGGATTAATTTCATATCGAGAAAATAATCAATTGACAAAAGAAGGTATAACTATACTACTTTCTACTTTAAAGAAATTTCAAGAGTATTCATCCAAATTAAATGTGGAAAAATCATATTACTTTGCAACAGCAAGTCTAAGAAATATTATTAATGCCCAAGAAGTTTTGCAAACTGTTAAAGATGAATTAGATATAAACATAACCATATTAACAGGACATCAAGAAGCGGATTATAGCTTCAATTCACTTAATAGTATGAAAATACCTTGTGATGAAGGAATATTATTAGATATTGGGGGAGGAAGTAGTGAAATAACAATATTCAAAGAAAAACAAGTGGAAAAACAGGAAAGTATTCCCACAGGAGTTCTAAAGATATATAAAAAACATATTTCATTATTATATCCAAATAAGGAAGAACAAAAAATAATAATAAAAGACATAAAACAAAGGATACATGAATTAAATATTGGTACTTTTCAAAAAGACTATCTTTATGGTATAGGAAAAACCTTCACAACCATAAAAAAATTAATAGAACATATGAAAATAAAAACAGACACAAACAATACCATTGATATTGAACTTGTGGATGTTTTACTTGAAAAATTATCAGACAATACAAAGGAATGTTTTGAACCACTTCTACAAGTAGACTCTGAGAGAATCCATACAATACTTCCAAGCCTTTTGATAGTAAAAGCATTAGCTTTAGAGTACAATATTAAGAAAATATATGTATGTAATGTAACACTACAAGATGGAATAATATATAAAATATTAAATAAATAATTATTACATAAAACATTATAGGAGATTATTAAAAATGCCATTAGTAACAATTGAAGGACCTGCAAATGTGTCCAAAGAATGTAAAAAAGAATTAATTGAAAACGTGTCAAAAGCAGTGTCTGATGCATATAATATCCCAATTCAAGCAATAGACATAGTTATACATGAAAATCAACCAGACAATATAGGAGTTGGAGGAAAACAATTATCCGAAAAAGAATAAACATCAAAGTAGTTTACTACTACTTTTTTTAATATTTTCAAAAAAAACATGAAATGAAATAATAACAAGAAAATAATACTTAATATACCATAATAAATCAAATATCATCACATTATAAATTGATATAAACATGAAAGAATCACTTAAGAAAATTACTGTGATTAGAGTAAAATAATAAAAAAATAATTAAAAATGAAAAAAAATAGTAAACTACTTAAAACAATAATTCATAGCATTTATTTAGCAAATCATATGTCTTAAGTGTAGATTCCTGACTTGTAATATTCTCTGGTATTTCATATACAAGTGTTGGATAACCTGCCTGTGCTACAGGTTTTGAAACCAGTACTGCAGATGTACTTTTATATTCTTCATTTCCAGTTACTGGATAATAATTAAATTCAATACCACTATTTTTAATATCTGTTGCTAGTTTAACTGATGCATCATCCATCTCAGGAGTTGCTACATAAAATCCTTCACCATAATCAGGATTATGTGAATGACTAATAATGACTACTTTTGAATTTGTTGTATTAATGTCAGGAACTATATAATCTGCCACCAACTTTTCACCATTAGCACGACCTTTTGAAAAATCATTAGCATCCTCAGTAACAGTTACATTGTATATTATCATATTGACTTGATGCGATAATGCATATAATCTTGCTGATTCAACCTCTGGATTTATTGCAAGTGTTTCTCTTGGATGAATACCTGTGATTATTATCATAGTGTTATTGGATTCATAAAGATTATCAACCTCTTTAGTTACATAACCTATTGATTCATTTGCCAGAATACTAGTTTGATGACCAGTAAAGTAAGTATATGAAACAAATGCTACTGCCAATAATAATATAATAACTATTAATGCCAGCACTTTTTTAATAATATTATTCATAATTACACATTCCATAGATTTAGAAAAATATAATTAATAATATATAATCATAGACTTAAATACTTAACAATAAATGAAATGAAGTAATTTGTCATTAAATTAGACAATACTATAGTTTTATTATTAATAGATTTTAGAAATATTATTATGATAATTACAATTTTAACAGGAAGTTATAATTTAGAAGGAACATCAAACACTCTTGTTGATGAATTTATACGAGGCGCTAGTGAAAATGGAAGTGAAATTCACCGTTTTGATACAGCACACTTAAATATTAATCCATGCACTGGCTGCAATACTTGTGGTATGGATGGCGAGTGTATATTTGATGATGATATGAAAGAAGTGTTAAGTAGTGTATTAAAAAGTGATTTAGTAGTATTTGCTACTCCAATTTATTATTTTGCTATGACTGCTCCACTTAAGGCATGTATTGATCGGTTTTATTCCCGGACAATGGATGTCAGTAGTAAAAGATTGAAAACTATTCTTATCACTACATGTTGGAATATTGATGATTCTACTGTTAATCCAATTATTTGGCATTATGAAAAGATGGTTGATTATATGAACTATGAAGATAAGGGTAGGATTATTGGTAAAGGTTGTGGAACTGTCTCTATGATGCCTAATAATTTTTTAACCGAAGCATATAATTTAGGCAAAAACGCAAGTAAGTAATCTTTCAAAAATATAAACAACTGAAAGATTATCTTTTATAATCTCTTTTTAAAATAGCATATAACAGTAGATTGCTATAAGTGTTATCTAAGTTTCGTTGTCCATCCCTTAACAATCCTTCATAGGTCATTGAAAGTTTTTCCATGACTTTTTTTGATGCGATATTTTCTTCATGACATGATGCATATATTCTGTTAAATCCAATCTCATTAAATGAATAATTTAATACTGCATTAGTTGCTTCTGTCATATAACCATTGCTCCACCATTTACTTCCAAGACTATAACCTAATTCTCCAGAGTCATTATCATCATCTACATTGAATATTGCAACAGATCCTATAATATTATCATCTAATGTTATAACCCATGAGTAAAACTTGGGATTTGTTTTATATTCCTTAAGATTAAATTTTATAAAATTTTCACATTTTTCAATAGTATCACATGGAATCCATGAAATGTAACGGGCAACATTGACATCACTACCATAATTATCATAAACATCACACACATCACTCATTTTAAATGGACGTAGTATCAAGCGTTCTGTTTTAATTATTGAAGTTCCCTTATGATTCATTTTATACCTCTATTTAATATTTGATAATACACTTATATTGTGTTATTTTTTAAAAATTCAATTATATTCATATGCTTTAACCATTTACTTGAAAAAACAAATTCATCCACTCAAAAGACCCATCTTCTTAAATTCTTAAAAAACATGAAATCAATATGTTTTTCTAATATACCCCGAATATTCTTAAAAAAAAGATCAGAACTTACCATAAATCTATTGAATATATCTAGTTCTTTCAATCATTAACTTAAGCTCAAAGACAGAAAAATCAATATATTATATTATATCCCTATTACATATTAATCATATGCATAAATAAAAATTTAAAATTACTTTGAAAATATAAATTAGACTCTGTAGAAATCCTATTTTTGTACAATTTGAATTAATCGGCAAATGTTATAATTTAAATAAAAAAAAGAATAATAAACAATTAAAAAATCTAAAATAAGAATAAATATGGAAATTAAGTTAAAATTAATAATTTTAGAGTTTTGTCCAATACTTCTAAAACAAAAAAAACACGATAACAATAAAATAAAAAGAATATGTAGCTAAAAAAAGAAAAAATAGAATATATTGTTTTAAAACATATTTTATTTAAAAATTATGCTGTTTTTTAATCACATAATACTACTGGTTTAATTAAATCTTTAGGTTTGTCCTTCATGAGCATTAAAGCATCTTCAACTTTGTCAAATCCTTTGAATTTATGGGTTATAAGTGAATCTGGATTAATTCTTCCATATTCTATTAAACTTGCTAAACGTTCCATTCTTACTCTTCCACCAGGACATAGTCCTGTTGCTATGTCTATGTTTGCCATACCACAACCCCATGCTTCACGTGGTAATGGTACTATATCAGCTCCACTTAGGTAGTTTACATTTGAGATTACTGATCCTGCTTTTGCCATTTTTACTGCTTGTTTCCATGTTTCCATGTTTCCTCCAGCAATAATTACTGCATCCACACCTTCGTTATCTGTTGCTTCCATTATTTGTTCATCTATTGGTCCTTCCTTATAGTTGACTATGTCTGTTGCTCCATATTCTTTTGCTACTTTTACACAGTTTGGTCTTGTTCCTACTGCAAATATTCTTCCTGCTCCAAGGTTTCTTGCTCCTGCTACTGAACATAACCCTACTGGACCGATTCCTATTACCGCTACTGTTGATCCTAATTGTATTTTTGCATTTTCTGATCCCATCATTCCTGTTGAAAACATGTCTGAGAGCATTACAGCTGTTTCTGGTTTTACATTTTCCGGTAATTTTGCAAGATTAGCATCTGCGAGGTTTACATGGAATACTTCTCCAAATACACCGTCTTTGAAGTTTGAAAATTTCCATCCTCCTAATGCTCCTGTGGTTTGTGATGGGAATCCTCTTTGTGCTGCTTCATCTTCCCAGTCTGGTGTTATTGCTGGAACTATTACTTCATCTCCTACTTTGAAATCTTTTACGTCTTCTCCTACTTCTTCTATGATTCCTACTGCTTCGTGTCCTAGAATCATGTCTTTTCTGTCACCTATTGCTCCTTCCCATACTGTGTGTATATCTGAGGTACATGGTGATAATGCTAATGGTTTTATTATTGCATCTCTTCTACCACATTCTGGTTTTTCTTTTTCAACCCATCCTACTTCATTTAGTTTTTTCATTGCGAAACCTGTGAATTTTGCCATTTTCTTTCACCATTATTATGTTTGAACCAAATATTGTATTGATTGAAATATTTATCATGATTAATCATTATATTTAGTCCTATATCTACTATGATGTTAATAATATATAAAGATTTTCTTAATTTATCATTATTAATAATTATAATTTTATTAAAAAAAATAATAACTCAACAACAACCTCCACCACTATGAACATGCAACTCAGAAACACATTTTCTAGGAACATTTAACTGTTTTAACTTATCAAACAACAAAGCAAGAGAAATTTCAGCTCTAAAATACATGAAAAAGACATCAATTTCATTATAATCATCAAAATAATTATCATTACCCTTAGACTCTTCATCAGTTAAAAACCATTCAACATCACCCTCAACAAGGCGAATTAGATCTTCCTTATAATGCAACAAGCTATGTTCCATCTCATGAGCCCTATCCCTAATTTTTATAAAGTTTTCCTTATCAGCATCAGTTAATTCATACAACTCTTCATATGTAATCAGATCATTATACTTTAAAAGAGAACGATAGATATCATCACATTCAACAATCAAATCATCAATATTCTTTTGAACCTGATTAAATTCGGATTCTTTATGTTTTTTAGCCTCATCAAATAACATTACAACCACCAACTTATTAAAATTATAAAATATTTGTCTACATTACTTAGTATGTATTTAGAAATATATTTTCTATCTACTGGTATAATAAAACATTTATTGAAAATATTTTTAACTAGAAAACATTATTTCATAAAAATTAGACAAACATTATGTAAAAATAATGATTACTTATAAATCTTCTTTCTATGATTGATATCTATAATATTTAGTGTGTTCTCTTTTTTATCAACAAAGAATATAATCATATAGTCACCACATCTAGAACGTTTTAAATGTCTTTCTGTTTTAATATTTTTATATTTTTTATGATAAGGATCTTAATGGATAAAATATTATCTATTACCCCACCTTTAAGAGGATTTTTAGATTTTCAAATAAAATTTTCTGCTTCATCACTTATTCTTAGTTTCATACTTATTAAACTCTCATAGCATTAATAAATTCTTCATCATTTTCATACTCATTAAAATTATCTTCTTTAATAATATTTTCTAAATGACTTTCATATTCCTCATCAATATCATTTAAATCAAATAAACGTTCATCTCTATCCAATATTTCATTTATTAAATTATCATATGATTGATTTTTTCGAGCTAAATCAGTTAACCGTTTATGTGTTAGTTTACTTATTCTTATACTTGTTGCTTCCATACAATTCACCTATACAATGTATATATAATAGAAAATATATAAATTATGCAATCATTAGGACCAAAAAAAATTACAAAGTTAGGATTATTAAAATCAATTAAACAAAAAAAAGAATGAAAAAAATGGAGAAAATAAACTCCAATATAATTATAATTTTATGCAACAGTTAAAGTTTTAACATCTTCAAGTTTGTCCTGAGTACTGCTAATTAGTACAGCAGTAATATTATAACTTCCAGCTTTCATGGACTCAGGTAATGTATATTCTACACTTACCGTATTGTTTACCACTTTAGCATAGATTACTTTACCGTTAGCGTCTTTTACTGTCTTACCGTTTACTTTGAATACTACTTTTCCTGTTACTTGTGTGTTGCTGTTTATTGTAGCGTTGAGTGTTATTGTGCTACCTGCAGGTGCTGTTGCATCGTTTGTTGTGATTGTTGTTTCTTGAGTTGTTACATTTATTGGTGTTTTTTCTGTTTTTAGTTTTCCTGTTTGGGTGCATCCTGTTAGTACTGCTTCGATTGTTGTGTTTTCTTTTGTCCAACTTTCAGGTATTTCATAGTCTGCTATTGTTGCTGTACCATTTACTACTTTAGCATAGATTACTTTACCGTTAGCATCTTTTAATGTTTTACCGTTTACTTTGAATACTACTTTTCCTTTGTTGATATCACTTGCGACATCTTCACCAAGGTATAAGCTTGCAGAAATTGTAGCTTTTGTAGCTACTGTAAATTCTGTTGTGTCCACTTTAAGTGAGTATTCTTTAGGTGCTAATGGTAAATTATTTTCTATTATGTTATCATTTCCATTAGTATCAAATACTGAAGAATCACCTTTTAATTCTTTGGCAACTAGGTAATTGTTGGTTACATTTGTATTATTTGAATTTTTGATTTTAATAGTGTATTCTTCTGTTGAAGTAAGATTATTGTTTTCGACTACACTGTTTTTAGATATTTGTACTGTTACACCATTAAATGTTGATGTTATTGTATTGTTTGTTGCTGTGGAATCAGAAGATCTTAAGATTAATATTCCAGTTGTTCCTGCACCTAAATAGTCTACAGTTGATCCAGCTTCACGTAATCCATCAATGGAGATTGTGTTATTGTTAAAGGAGGTGTTTGCTCCTATAGCCCCAAGACCTAGAGTTGTATTACCTGATATATTAACATTATTATTTTCTACTATTGATCCGTCTGCACCAAATATTTCAACTCCATATATATTATATGCTGAACCTAGTAACGTATTATTGGATATTGTATTTCTTACAAAATTTCCTTCACCATATGAATGATCTCCACCCATATAAGCACGATTTTCAAATACTACACCATAACTTACATATTCAGGACTGCCTGTTGTCTCATCTCTTTCTTTATCATATCCTGCCATGGTATTAATGATGTTTCCATCAATTACATTATCATACATATTTGCACCTGATAAGTATACTCCCGCAGAGTAATTGGTTGAATTTGTTGTAATAATATTGTTTGTAATGGTAGTGTTATGTGTGTATTGGGATACTACATTATACATCCAATGTTGACCATTTAATGTTAGATTGTTTCCAGTGATTGTATTATCGTTTCCTTGATTTGCAATAGCAAATATGGTTGGGTTTGGTGAAGCATCATTGGTTAGCTCATAAGTATTGATGGTATTGTTTGAAATTACTACATTTTTGGAGTTTGAAGGCATATATATTGTATATGCGATTGGTAAATTACTTGGACTATCCCCAGTTCCGTCCCAGTTGACTTGGCTTGCTGGGATATATGAGTTTATTATAGAGTTTTTCAAGGTAAAACTATAGTTATTTCCAATAAACATTGCTCCACCAAATTCTCCAGTTTCTTTATGGTAATTTAATGTAATGTTGTCTATTACATAAGAGTATGGTTTCTTAGCAACTTCTGTAACAATTGCATATAAATCATCTTCATATTTAGCTGTGTATTCTAATGTAGCGTTAGCTAATGATATAGCTCCATTATACATCCATACTCTCACATCTTTTATTACAACTCCCGGTGCAGTACTTATGTAAACAGTGTTATTTTTATGTAGGATATTACCTGAATAAAGTATTTTAGCATTAGGGAATAAATCTTTTAAATTTTCTTTAAATATTACTGTAGATCCTCCAGGAACATTACTGTTTGGAGAGATTTCTGTATCATCCTGTACTTTTATATATGTGTCTTTATTTTCACTAGTTATTTCAATAATTTGAGGTTCTGTTTTTAAATTTTTTGAATTTGAGTTAATGTTGGCTAGAGCAGATACATAATTATTATTTAATATGGTATTATCTAAAGCACCATGTTCTGAAATATCTCCAGTATAATTATTATAAGTAATAACATTATCATCTGAATATATGTCAAGATTATTAAAATTATTATTGCTTACATTATTATTGCTGGAAGTGCTTGGTATTGTTATATCAGCCATATTGTTTAATGATACATTGTTGTATGAACCAGAAACGTTTAATAATCCAGTTACTAGATTCTGTACAAAGTTAGTATATCCATTTAATTTAACCGTACTTAAAAATGTGTTGTTAGTTACTGTGGAATTTTTTGCTATGGTTGCTGTTCCAGTAATGTAATTTCCTGCTACGAAGCTACGTTGTGATGCTGTGAATGTTGCACCATTATTTAATGTATTGTTAATGAATGCATTTCCATTATATGTAATGTTATAATAATCATCGGTTGTATTTGTTAATGGATCATATGTTCCAGCCCAATTATTGTTTATACCAGTACCTGCATAGTTTATGGTATTGTTTATTATTTGATTGTTTGGTCCACCAACAGCAATTGCCATACAGATTGAACTTGGTGTGCTTGGACCAGTTATAGTATTATCTTTGATGAGATTACCTTTATTTTGGGTGATTCCATTTGAGTTAGTTGTAGCTCCCCACATATTTAAGTATACTAGATTACCTACTGTACCTTGACCTATTATGGTGTTATTTTCAATTGTACAATTTTCCCCAAGTGTAATTACTATTATACTGCAACCAGTATTTTCTGTAACATTGAAGTAACTGTTTTTAACTGTGGTGTTTATTACACCATTTCTCATTGAAAATACACCAGTACTTTTTCCTACACCCTGATTATCAACTGTTACATTTATATGATCAAATGTAACATTTGTTGCAGTTGTAGTGAATACCTGAGTATTATGGAAGTGTAAGTAACTTATATTAGAGTTTGAAGCTCCATTATTGAATTCTATATATGTTGGATTGCTTGTAGGAAGATTGTATCCATTTATTGTGTTAAGGTTAATTGTGTTGTTGTTGTCACTTGTTAAGTTTATAGGTACGTTAATGATGTAAGAATTGGAACTTTTTGTGATATCTGTATTTATTTTAATTACTTTACCAGAATAGTCACTTTTAATTTGATATGTGTTTGTTGAAATGGAACTAAACATGTCATCAAATTCACTTTCTGATGAAATAGTAATAGGTTGTTCGTCTGATTTTATGTTATTATTTTTTGTAATTTTATTATTATCTTTTACTAGTTTATTATTATCTTCAGCATTAGTTACTTTTTGTACATCAGCCATATTAACATCACCAGCAGTGGTTGAGATGTCCGTTGTAACAGTAGCAGTTGAATCATTTACATCTGCTGCTACAGCTACTGACATACAAGTTATCAGTAATGCTAAAAAGATAATTAAAAATTTATTTCTTTTTAACATGAATATTCACCGTTAAATTTTATAGGGAAATAATCCTATGATAAAATGAAAAATGTATCTATTATTTAATAAATATAATTTAATTCTTCAATTTAAATTTCAGAACCTCCCTAAACTTAGATATTTTGAAAAAATAGGACTTAACCATATAAATAAAAAGAACAATCCTCCTTTTTAATTATACAGAAATATTTGTTATATTTAGAATATGAATATGTCTGAAATAAAACACATACTAATAATAACAATTAAAATAATTTTTCAAATACTAAGATATTTATATATATGTCTTATATTATAATAAAATTTATTATAATTTACATGAAATCAAATAAAATTAAATTAAAAATAAAAAATAAATGAATTAAAAAATTAAAAATAAAGATGTAAATTTATGAAAATAAAATAATTATGCTACAATTACAGTCTTAGTATCCACTAACTTATCATAACCACCCGCAATAAACACAGCAGTTAAATTATAACTACCAACATTGTATGACTCAGGAAGTGCATATTCCATACTAACTGTGTTGTTTATTACTTTAGCATAGATTACTTTACCATTTGCATCCTTAACTGTTTTACCGTTGATTTTAAATGCTACTTTACCAGTATTTATTAACTTGTTACCATCAGTTATTGTAGCTTTAAGCACAACTGTACAAACTGAAATAGAAAAAAAATAATCAATATTTATCATAATCAGATTTACGTGGAATCACATTTTGTATTTCTATAATATTTGATTTTGTGTGAATGTAATAAACTATCATATATTTTCCAACTTGATGCCTTTTACATTTGGGACATTTTATACTTTCTAATTGTTTGTTTGCTGATCTAAACGGATTTTCTTCTATTTGAGCAATTCCTTTGAGTATTTGTTCATATGTTGTTTTATTTTTTTCTTTTTATATTTATTTAAATTTTTAAAAGCTTTTTTGTGTGAGTTGTTTCAAAGCTCATATTATCCCTTTAGACTCTAATTCTTCTAATTTATCATCCAAATCTTCAAGTTTAATTTTATAAGTATCAGAACAATCATCTTTTTCTAATTTTTCTATACATTCATTGTAATATTCAGCTTTTTCTTCGCTGAATTCTTCCATGACTCTATTTTTTTCAATTAAAGAGTAAATTATATCATTATAGGACTGTTTTTTACTTCCCATGTTTGTTAATATTCTATGTACTTCATCTGAAACTTGAATTGATTTCATTGAAAAATCTCCTTCTTTTTTTATAATAAATATAAGTTTTAAAGTATTTATAATATTTTTAGGGTTCTAGAAAATGAACTTATTTTTGAGGTCATATATCCTTTATTTTTATTATTTGAATACTTTATAATTA
>SUTR01000121.1 GCA_015062825.1 Methanosphaera stadtmanae | reverse complement strand
TTTTTTCTCTTACTATTCTTTATTTAATCAAAATAATTTAACAGCAAAAACTTAATTAATTTTAAGGATAAAACAATGATAAAGTATTTTTAGATAAAGTTAAATAAGATTAACAAGGTGATAAATTTATGTTCGGTGGAAGTGACGAATATGTATTAAGAGAAATATTAGATAATGTTGACCATATAAAAGATTTACATAAGGTTATAACTGAATGTTACGTAGAATTACAATATGCAAATTGTTTAAAGGAATACGAGCTTGGAATTATAGATAAAGATGAATTCAATTATAACAAACAACAAGTAGAAAATCTTCGTGAAAGACTATACAATAATAACAGATAAAATAAAACCAATATGAGTATATGAATTAATATCCATAGGATATTATATTCATTCCATATTATATGTTGATTAATTTTTAAGCCTCCCCTTATATTACATTGAATGTTATCTGCCCGTGCCAATATTGTCTTGTTTTGAAGTTATTATGCATCCCTAGTGGCATATTTAATCCTTAAATAATATAATGAGTACTCATCCTGATATTATTTGAAACTAAAGAGAATAGATTTATTATTTTAACCATGTGATAAAAGAGGATAATAAGGTATTATCCATAGACTGTTTGATGATTATGATAATATTTAAGAGATATTCAGACAATATTAGGCTTAAAACTATTATAGTATTAAATCCATTAAAAATATAAATAATAAAGTAGCTAAAGATATAAATAACTTATTTATTAGAGGTGTGTGGATGAAAAAATGTCTTAGTTGTGGATATGATTGTGAGAATTCTGATAATATTTGTCCCAGGTGTGGTGCCAGGTTTAATGGCAATATTATAGCAGATATTATAGACCAGCATTTCAATATTGGAGTTAATGGTGGTAGACGACAATCATCTGATGTTATTGATGTAACTGCCAAATCAAATGATAATACACAAAATTCATCATTTTCGAATCCTATACCCCATAATAATGATGGTAATAAATTGTTTAATTTGTATTGGATGATTTTTTCATTTATTCCTTTTATTAATGGTTTTGGAATTTTTTTAGCTGGTAAAAAAACTTCTAAGAGGAGTTGGATTTTTGAAGGATTGTTGTATGAAATTCCTGTGATAATGCATTTTCTATTAATACCTTCAGCTTTAACGTTTAGTTTAGTGTTTTTATCCGTTATTGTCTCGATTGTCCGGTCTGTGATGATTCTTAATGATTATAGGATGATTTTGAATGAAAGTAATTATAAGAAACTGAATCATAAATTCATTAGTTTTTTATTGTTTATCTCATCATTTATTCCTTTTTTAAATGGTGTTGGCTTTATATATATGGGCAGTAAATATTCAAGATCATATCAAATTATTGGATTCATTTTTGAATTGGTATGGATAATGGTGATATTATTATTAAATCTCTTACCATTTACCATATACACTATTGGCTTGCTTGTTGGAATTGCATTGTCATCCCTAGTAATATCGGGTATGAGTATGATTTCATTCAATTTTGATTGTGATGAATTTTATCATTATGTGGATAATCCTCAGTTAAATCTAGATGGAAACAATAAGAGATTGGACAAGGACATGTTTAAACGTTATGAAAAACAATTAAAGGACTTGAAGGATGTCTTTGATGCTAAAGAAAAAAAGCTTAGAAAATTAATTAAGGAACGTTTCGGTTCAGGCAATCTGACAAGCAGCCGTTTTTTAAGTGTTGTGGATAATTCTCATGAAAATGTTTATAATCTACTTGATTCCGGCTTTGACTTGATAAATTATACATCAGAACCATCACAACAGGTTGAAGAGGAACTATTGGAACGAGTTAATAAAATCACTTCCATCAATGAGGAAATGGAAAAGTTAACAGTAGAATTAATACTTAACATCCATGAAGATGAAAAATCAGATGATAATATTAAAAATTTAGTAGAGGATATGGAAAATTTAATTAATGATGTAAATAAATATGAATAAAAGAGGTGATTAGGATGGCAGAATTCTCATTAGATATAGATGATATAGAGGAAGATGTTGAAAAAACTTTAGAAAAAGAAAAATCTGACTTGCCGACAGAAAAAATACAGACTCAAGCAAATAATAATGCAGTTGCTATCTTTGAAATGGACTTGGATGATGTTAATCAAAGAGAATCCATAGTTAAATCAATTGAAAGTTTTGGTGTAGAACCTATTAACAAATCTACCGAGAAAAATCAGACCTTATTGAATTCACAGCTGAAAAACTATGCTACAGGTGGAACTGAATCTAAGAATGTCAGTGATAAACTGCTTGAATTAAACAGACAGGTAAAAGAGTTAGATCCATCAAATGTGGACTGGGCCAATAACGGTATTATGAGTAAGTTCTTTGATCCGGTTAAAAGATACTTTGAAAAATATGAAACTGCAGAAAATATCATAGCAAATATCATCAAATCATTAGATGAAAGTAATCGCGTGTTAAAAAATGATAATGTCACCCTTTTAGCAGAGGAATCCAGTCTTAGGGAAGTTACTAAGAATTTGATGGTTGACATTGAATTAGGTAAACAGATGGATGCATCTATTGAGGCTCAAATAGAAGAAGCTAAAATAAAAGGTGTTGAACAAGAAAAAATTGACATAGTAAGTGAGGAAATACTATTTCCACTTAGACAAAGAATTATGGACATGCAACAAATGATTGTTATCAACCAGCAGGGAATTGTTTCATTGAACGTTGTCCGAAGAAATAATAAAGAGCTTATCAGAGGTATTAATCGTGCAAAGAATGTTACCGTCAGTGCTCTTAGAACTGGGATAATGGTGGCAAGTTCATTATACAATCAAAAAATTGCCCTTGACAAAATCAATATTCTTAACTCAACAACAGAGGATATTATTAGTTCAACAAGTAGAATTATTAGAGAACAAGGAAATCAGATACAGGAGTCAAGTACCAAGACAGCCATTTCACCAGAAGTACTTCAAACATCATTTAATGAAGCATTAGCAGCCATTGAAGATATCAGTACATTTAAACAAGAGGCACTTCCTAAAATGCAAGAGACCATTAATACATTTAGCAATATTGCAATAGAAGGACAGAAAGCAATAGATAAACTAAATAC
>SUTR01000120.1 GCA_015062825.1 Methanosphaera stadtmanae | reverse complement strand
GTTAAGTATAAATAAATCCCATGACAAATAGTTGGTTAGACAAGTAATTTATTTGCCTAGACAAATAAATTTTTTGTGTGGAAGTGATTATATAGATATAAATAATTTAATGAACAAGAAAACAAGCACATTTCTTTTGTTTCTGATAGCAGCAACAATTACAATAACCGCCCAAAGTATTATAACAACAGGACTCAAATATTTGATGATTGACTTTCAAATATCATCATCAACAGCCCAGCTAACCTATTCCATATTTCTCATCATTCTGGCAGTGATGATACCACCAACAGCATACATTTCCAATCGCTTTAAACTAAAAAGCATATTAATAACATCATTGACATTATTTACAATAGGATCATTAATCGTATACATATCACCAAATATAGAAATGGTATTAATTGGAAGAATACTGGAAGCAGCCGGTACTGGTATAATAATGCCAATGACACAGATAGTACTGTTTAAAGTAATTCCAGAAGAAAAATGGTCACTTGTAATGGGACTGTTTGGATTAATAATAGGAATCGTACCTGCAATGGGACCAACAATAGGTGGATACATAATAGATATAAGCTCATGGAGAAGCATATTCCTTATATTTACAATACTGGGAATAATAGTTCTAATATTATCAATAATACTTGTGAAACTAGATTTAGATAGAAAACCACACCCTCTTGATATACAATCATTGATTCTATCCATAATAATATGTCTAGGAATAATGATAGGATTTAGTAATATTTCAGATTATGGATATGACCTAATATATGTAATACTGCCAATAATACTAGGAATAGTCTCACTAATAATATTTACAAAAAGACAACTGAAAATAGACAATCCATTAATAAATCTAATGGTGCTAAAAAGCAAATACTTCGTATCAGGAACAGTATTTGTAAGCCTACTTTACTTTACAATGTGTGCAATAAATGTATTAATGCCATTATTTGTACAAAACATAGTAAATTATTCTGCAACAACAGCAGGAATTGTACTGCTGCCCGGTGCAATAATACTGATACTGTTCAACTTCATAGGATCAGTTCTAAGCGACAAGATTGGAATCAGAAAAGTACTGATAGCCTCATGTATACTATCAATCATAGGATTCATGACAATGACAACATATACAATAGATACAAGTGTCGACTATATGATAATTACACAAATAATCAGATGCCTAGGAGCAGGATTAGGTTTCACACCTGCAACAACATGGACTATGAGCATAGTAGCATCAGATGTGGAAGATGCAACAGCAATAAACAACACGTTAAGACAAATATTTGGAGCAATAGGATCAGCAATATCCGTAGTAATACTAAGCATATTTGCAGGAGGAAAAATAGGCCACACAACAGCATCAGTAAACTCATTTGCCATGACATCAATAATAATGGCAATTATAATATTATTCACATTAATCCTAACAATACTATACATTAAAGACAAAAAACAATTAATAAGTGAAGAACATGCCCCAACTAAATAATACAAGCCCCTACATATATTATATAGGCAAAATACATAAGAACTATACGGAATACGTAAACAAGACACTCAAGGAGTACAATGTAAACTTCGGAGACATACCATACCTCTACTATCTTCTAGAACATGACAATATAACCCAGGAAAATCTGGCAAAAACTCTAAAATACAATCAGGCTACAGTTACACGAGCAATAAGACGACTGGAAAAAAAGGGATTCATACAAAGAAAACAAGACTTACATGATAAAAGAAAAAAAATAATACATTTAACAAATAATGGATTGAAAATCACAAAAGAAGCAATAAAAAAACAACAACAGGTAGAACAAGAAATAATAGAACAATTTACAGAAGATGAAACGAAAATCACATTAAATACTTTGAAAAAATTCCTGGAAAAAATAGAAGAAAAATAAAACCTCTTCCATAAAACTTTTTTTTAATATAAATTTACCATTAAACATTTAACTAACCACCATTATTTATTTTAAACGACAGGTAACCTGATTTTAAATGATGGGTATCTTGTTGAACAAACAAAAGATTATATCTTCCAATAAGTTAAAATTAAGTATTAAAATTCATTGTAGAATCTTCCAATAAATTTTTTTTTTGAAAGTGAAAATTAGGATATAATTTAACTTGTTTAAAGTATCTGTTTAAAATTATTCATTGAAAAAAATGATTATAAATAAACTAATCAAAAAATCTTTTTAATAAAAAAACGTTATAAGTATATAAAATACAATATTCATATAAATTATATAACCATGAAAGTAAATCTTTAATATTAAGAAATGATGATATTACATATTGATATATTCCTGTTTAATTGATATGTGAATTATGAATTTCTTTAAAGGAGATGAACAGATGAATTATAAACAGCTATTGATATTATCAGTAGTTATAATGTTATTTGGTATGACTTTTGTATCGGCAGCAGAAAGTGAGGATTCAACAAGTATTGATGAGGTTCAACAAGCCACACCTACAACAGAAAATATACCTGTAGCTTCTACTGATAATAACGATATCAAAACAGAGAGTAGTCCAGAAATTGATGATAGTGATGGCATAGTTACAAGTGTATCAACAGATGCCGTGAATGATTATGTCAATAGTGTTGTTCAATTAAATGCTACTGTCGATAGAACAATACCAGGTGCAAGATTATCTGAAGGTTATGTGGTATTTTGTCGTGAAGGAGTAAACATTACAGATTTGGTTGCTGTAAATAATGGAGAAGCTTCTGAAATAATTATGCTTGAAGATGACTGGATTGGAACATCAACACTCACAGCAAAGTATATTGGAACAGACAATATTAAATCTAGTGAAAGTAATGCTGTGGAATTTATTGTTCTACCTCAAATAGATACAATACTGAAAATTGATCCTATTGTTGGTTTTGTAGGTGATTCAGTAGATGTAAATGCTAGAGTAAGTAGTGTAAATCCAGGTCCAAAAATTAATGAAGGATTTGTATCATTTCATGCTCTTTATCATGAATTTGGTGAAGCCAGTGTGATAAATGGTGTTGCATCAACACATATCCTTTTATATGAGGATTTAATTGGTGAAGGACTTTTTGCATCTTATTCTGGTGAGAGAGCATATAATTTCTCTAGAGGATATGT
>SUTR01000119.1 GCA_015062825.1 Methanosphaera stadtmanae | reverse complement strand
TACTCAATAAAACAAGTACTGCCAGCACTATATCCAGAAGATTCAAGTCTAAATTACAGTAATTTACAAGCAATACATGATGGCAGTCAAGCATCAAATGCATTTAAAAACCTAACAAATAAATCACCAGAAGAACAGGAGAAAATAAGAAAACAATTACTTGAATACTGTAAACTTGACACATATGCATTGGTTAAAATATATGAAAAATTTAAGAAAATAACAGACTAACCAATAAGGAATCTAAAAGATAACAACAATAAAGGAAATAAGGGAGCAATTCAAGATTTAATATCATATAAAATCATAACAAAAAAAATATAAAGATTTGAAATAAATATCTAAAAAGGAGGATAACTATGATAACAAAAGATACTGTATATTCAGCAATACTAGGAGGTGTTGTAGGAGATGCACTTGGAGTTCCCTATGAATTCACTTATCGTGAAGACTTAGCTTGTAATCCTGCAACAACAATGCGAGGATATGGAACATATAATCAACCCCCTGGCACTTGGTCTGATGACTCATCAATGACACTTGCAACACTCGATAGCTTAACAAATGGTGTGGACTATGCAGATATGATAGATAAATTCTGTAAGTGGATATTTCAAGCAGAATACACACCATATGATGATGTTTTCGACTATGGAAACACAACATATAATGCTTTAAGAAACTATGAATATAACAAGCTAAAACCATTAGATTGTGGCCTGAACGGTGAACGTGACAATGGAAACGGATCACTTATGAGAATAATGCCAGCCGTATTATATGCTAATGCAAAGGAATATCCAGTAGATAAACAAATAGAACTTATAGACAATATATCCTCATTAACCCATGCACACAAGATAAGCAAGGCATCATGCAATATATACAACTTCATATCACAGGAAGTAATAAACAATCCCGATAAAAGCTTTCAGGAATCAATAGAAGATGGAATTGACAAATCAAGAAAATATTATGACAATGATGAATATCAATGTTTTAACAGGATTTATAATTCCTTGTTCTCATTATCTGCTGATGACTTATCATCAAAGGGATATGTGGTCTACTCATTAGAAGTAGCATTATACTGCTGTTATCATACAAACAGTTATAAGCAAGCAGTCTTAGATGCAGTTAACCTTGGAAGAGATACAGATACCAATGCAATGATTGCAGGAGGATTGGCAGGACTATACTATGGATATGATACAATTCCATCTGGTTGGTTAAGTCAGATAGCAAGAAGTGACTATATAAAAGAGTTATGTGATAAGTTTTATGATTCTCTTTATTAAATGTTTAGATGTTGTTAATCCTTTTTTTATTTTTTTTTAAAAGAATTTTTCATATACTCTATCTTAAAGTCTTAAATAAGTAAATTATAGTTTTTAATATCTTCTTTTATTATTTGAATGTTTTTGTATATATAATTACATTAAATTTATATAAATTATAGACCAATAGATTATTAGATTTAAATAAATAAAAATATTTTTAAAAAAATAAAGTTTATGAATGGATTTGGATAACTTTAGTAAGCTTCAAATTCATTTTTATTATTATTTAGTTGAAGAAGGATATTAATATGATTGAATGTGCTAATTGTGGATGTCAATTAGATGATAGTGCAAATTTTTGTCTAGAATGTGGAAATCCAGTAAAAATACAAGAAGAAACAGTAGATGAAGAACCTTTGACAAATTGTCCAAACTGTAATAGTGATATTGATGAGAATATGAAATTTTGTATGATTTGTGGATTAAATCTTAGTCAATTATATGATGATTCTCCCAGTTATTCAAAAATATTAAGAGAAAATAGTCCTCAGTCATATGTTGATACATATGATAATGTTAAATCAAAGGGAAATGATGTAGTACATGACAACTTACCTGATTCTTGGATTGATAAAGGAAAAGATGTATCAAAATCTGCATCTAATTCAATAGTTGATAAAATAAAAAATAAATCAAATCAACTATTAAATGATAATCTGCCTCCAGAATATAGGGCAAATCTTCATAATGCATATGATGATTTTAATCATGCAACAGGAAAATTTCTTGAAGATAGTGCATCAGCAATAAATAATATACATGAATACAGGCAGCCAATTAAAGAACAGAAACGGATAGAAAAAGAGAGAATAGAACAGGAAAAATGGAATGAACGAAATGAAAAAATATTAGCAGAATATGATAAATTAGCTGTAGAATTTGGATTGGAAGATGAAAATTATTTTGTCACATCAATTGAAAAATATCAACTAACTCTTAATAATCAAAGAACAAATACTTATATTGATGGATTCTTCGTAATTAAAGAAGATAAATTTTTATTTGAAGAAATAGGAAATCGAAACTTTAAAAAAGCCAATACTGGAACATCATATATATACTTTGATCAAATTGCCAGTATGAGAATAACCAGGGCATTGAATGATATGAATAAATATGAAGACATTACTAAAGTAGCAACAACGTCACTTCATGATGCAAAAAGATCAATAAAAACTTCCATAAGTGGAATTAAAGCTATGCGATTTAAAGAATTAATTACACATAATGATGGAAAAGGAATGTTTGATTTACTTATAATAAATTTAACAACAGGAAATCTTATCTATGAAATACGACTTCCAAATATAGAATTAGGTAAAAATATTATTCAACTATTTGAAGCATGGAAAAATGAATCCCGAAATAATGCTACAAAATTGAATCAACAAGTACAAGAAGATAATGCTGATAAGATAAAAAAATACTATGAACTATATAAGGAAGGCATTATTTCAGAAGAAGAATTTAAGGATATGAAAACCAAATTATTATCTTAAAAAGAAGATTTTTTCCCCACTTCTTTTTCATAAATTTATACTCATTTTTTTTTAAAATTTTACATTTATATGTTAGATGTTTTCTAATAACTGATTACTTATTATAAAAAGTATTATATAGTTATGTCTTTAATAATATCAACTATAATAAATTATAATTTGGAGGTTATTCTATGAATAAGATTAATATTAAGCATGTATTCTTGTTTGTTTTTATTATCTTTTTATTTGTTGGTATTGTTAGTGCTAATGAGTATTCTAATGATACAAATAATTTAGATGATAAAATAAACGGTAATGATAATGTTAATGTCAATGAAGTTTCAAAAACTAATGCTAGTATAAA
>SUTR01000015.1 GCA_015062825.1 Methanosphaera stadtmanae | reverse complement strand
TTAGAAGGTTATTCCTTCTTTTATGAATATGAGTGTAATACTTTTTTTTGTTTTATAATAATTTATGCCAAGTCTCAGTGAGAATCTGACAAATATCTTTTTTTGTAATACTTTTTGGTAATCTTTTTATCTAATATTCAATATATTTTATATTATGTTTGAAACAGTTTTTTATTTTCCATGGGAAGTTAGTCTGATATTATTCATACAAAGTACCTTCCCTGGTTTCGTATTTGGATTCTTTCAAATTATAGCAGAGGTCGTTTCTAAAAATGTCCTTGCATTGTTATTCATTTCAATCTATCTAGCATACAACAAGGATTGGGGTAGATTCACATTGCTTTCATTGGGAGTGGCTGGAGTGTGCTGTGAATTTATCAAGTTGACAGTAGCACGTTTAAGGCCCTATGCAGCCGTTGATAAGGTCAAATGTATTTATGCTAATGTAGCAGGCCAGAATCCTATGAACTTTAAAATTCAGGGATATTCGTTCCCAAGTGGGCATTCAATGATGGCAACCAACTTGTTTTTGGCTATTCCAGTATACCTTAGAAATATGAAGTATGTCGCTATTGGATTGATTGGAGTCTTTATTGTTGCACTTTCAAGGGTTGGATTAGGTGTTCACTTTCCAACAGATACTATTGCAGGTTTCATCATTGCTTTGGCGATAATCTTAATATTATCTCGTATTTATGATAAGATTGAGTATAGGACACATCTCTATCTGGGAATTAGCATACTATCATTTGTGGGAATACTATTCTGTCCTGCAATTAACTATATTAAATATGTGTCCCTTGTTTTGGGAATTTCATTAGGTTTTCTTGTTGAAGAAAAATATGTTAACTTCGAAAACCCTAAAAGCAGACGGGATGCAATAGTCAGACTTGTAGGAGCAATCATATTATTTATATTGCTATTTGGTATAATCCCAAAATTACTGGGCAACGGTGACGTTGTTGCATGTATCAAATATTCTTTATTTACATTTATAATGCTTGCTATATATCCATTAGCATTTAAAAAGATGGATAATGACGGATAATTGAATCCATTAATCAACTTTCTTTTTTTTCTTTTTTTCTAATATATAACGTATATTCATCATTAACTTATACTCAAAATCAACAGACTAAGATATGATTTTTGAATGATGGATAATATGATTCCTGCTAATTATGTTTTATTATAGGATACTTGACAAATTGCTTTTAAAATGGTTCTTTTAAGGCTTATTTTTATTATGATTATTATGATAATCAACAAGGGGAATATGTGAATGATTCTCATTATTTAAACAATTTCATATTTTAATATTATTCAAAAACACTTCTATTTGATAATTTCATAAATGTTATATCCTATTTTTAACAAAACATTATCTAACAGACTTTTTCTATAAAATCAAGTGGAGGTGAAAATGGAAAATGAAAAAGTATATTATTATGATTTTGCTATTATTTATTACATTAACGTGTGTAAATGCAACAAATGATACAACACAGGATGTAATTGGAGATATACAAGAAGAATCTGATACTTCTGCTATTGATTCAAGTACTGATGATTTACATGAATCAACACATCATGTAAACACATCTGATAATCTTCATGATGCAATAACAGATGCAAATAACATTCAGTCAAGTAGTAAGTATACCCTTGAATTGGATGATGATCTTACAATAGATGAAGAAATTGATAATGAATACCTTAATTTAGTAATCAATGGAAACAATCATCAATTAACTGTCAATAACTTAAAATTCACAAATGCCAATAATATTACAATAAATAATTTAATACTGGAATTAAATAATCACATTGATAACTATGTGGATTTAAATCTTAATAATGTAACTGTCAGAAGTACTAAATTATATGATAACATTACAAAAGCATTATCTGATAATGGCATAACTGAATTTACTGATGAAAACTATAATCGAATAAGTGAAATATTCTATGGAATAAACACTAACCATGGAAATATCCATAATTATAAGAATTTATATGTTAATAATTCCATATTTACAAGGACCATGGCATATACAGGTTCTGCCATATATAATCATGGATACTTAAGTGTTGACAATACCCTATTTGATGATACATTATCCATAGCTGGTGTAGTCTATAGTGAAGAATCACTAAGGGTTACTAATTCAAGATTTACCAATAACCGGCAATGTGCATATCTACTACACTCTGATACAGGAGACATAACCTGTATAAACAATAGCTTTGAAAACAATTATGCTCTATACAATAGTGGTGTTAGTAGTTCTGCAAATACACTGGTTGAAAATTGTAATTTCACCAATAATACAGCATCAAGTATGAACTCCATAAACAATAATGGAAACATGACTGTAATAAATTGTAACTTTAAGGACAATAATGGTGAAATAATTAATAATGTTGGTAAATTAACAGTTACTAATTGTGTCTTTGAAAATAATACAGATATGAATGATATATCCAACAATTATTTGATTGATGGTGAAACTGATGAAATAATTAGTATAGGAAACATGACACTATTAAATAACACATTTTTGAATAATCACGACAATCCATTAATATATAATGGAGCTTCCATAACGTTATTAAACAATACGTTCTATAATGTGTCAGATGTACTGGATGAAATTGAACCTGGAAAAAGGCTATTTGATGAAATAGTTTCTGATACAGATACTGATTTATTCAACAGAAGCATACATGTTGAATCAAATACTTTTATCATGGATTCTGAGGGTGTAACTGATGATGTAATAATCAGAAACCAGACTAATTATGTACAGCACAAGCAAAGGTATTCTCTTATAACATTGGATGAGATTAATAATGTGACTGATGGAGAAAGTGTAATAATTAGTGGTTATTTAACAGATGCTGAAGGAAATCCTATAATGGATGATGTAAACATAAACATATCTGACTATGCATATTACATTGAAACTACATATAGTGATGGATTCTTCAGTTATGAATGTTCACCAAATCCAGGAATATATGATGTTACAGTAACCTATGATAAAAATCCATACATTAAACCATATACTATCACAGCATCATTTACAGTAAATGATTTAGTTGAAGAAGATAATCAAACAGAGGAATCTGAAGATACAAATCATACTGATGATGATTTGTCACATGAAAATGACACATCCTCTGATTCTAATGTAACTTATAATAATGATACTGTTGAAATTGTAAATTATACTGACGTACCGAGTGATGAGAATTATACTGATGTACCAAGTGATGAGAATTATACTGACGTACCGAGTGATGAGAATTATGCTGATGTACCAAGTGATGAGAATTATACTGACATTTCAACAGATAATCAAAACATTACTAATATGAATAACACTGAGTTAAACAATACTGATTATAGTTCGGAGAATACTTCAAATATTGATTCAAATGTTACAGATAGTCCTAAAGAAGGCATAAATGTTACAGATAGTTCTAAGGATAGCAATGTTACAAAAGTATCAACTAATTCTACAAAGAATACTGATGATGCTGATTCAAATTATCAAAATACAATAAACAGAAATGAAAACTTGAATAATTCAATCACTAAAAAGAACCTGCTTAAAAACATTAATAGACTCAATCAAAATTCTCAAGACAACAATAACAATCAAGACAATATTCAAAATGAAAATAACATAGAAGAACTAGATAACAGTACGTCCGCAATGGATAATTCAAGCGGTTCTGATGCAAATAATCAAGAGAGTAATCCACAAAATAACAATCAATCAGACAATATAATACCAATTGCAATAGCAGCCATAGCTTTAATAGCAATAATTGGTGCAGTTATCATTAAACGATAATCTTTAAACTCCTCTTTTATATTTTTTAGATAATTAGTTGGTATGGTCTTAAATTGTTATGTAAAACTAATTTTTAAAGTGATAATCGTATAAATATGAAATGTCTCTGTTTAATAAATATTATTCTCTTCAATATTTGATGTTTTTAATATTTTCTATTTGCAATATTTGACTTTATCAATAATTATATATAGTCAAATAAATAAATATATTAACATCAAAGTAATGAGGCATTAATTAACATGGAATGTCCAATTGATAAAGATAACCTAACATTATCTCTACTTTTTATGATGTATTTAAAGAGTCAAAATTCTTATTATGGTGCATATCTTAAAGATCATAAATTATCAGTACAATCTGTACCAATTTTTCTTAAATTATTAAATCATGGATATGTCTATCAGAAAGATATTAGTAAACACCTTCAAATAGATAATGGACAATTAACCAGAGTCTTAAGAAAATTAGAAGACAACGGATACATCAAAAGAACAGAAGATAATGATAATAGAAGACAAAACAAAATTAGTTTAACACCAAAAGGTGAAGAAATAGCAATGGATCTTAGAGATGAAGGAGTCAAAAGAGAAAAAGAAATACTTAAAAACAGTCAAATAACAAGAGAAGAAATGATAGACTTTACTCTAAGATTACTGGAAAACTCACAAAAATATAATCAAGAAAATATATAAAAATAGGAGGTACTAAATGGCCCAAGAAAATGGCAAAAACAGCAATATAGAATTAATAAAAGGAGACTATAAAATAGCAATTAGGAAACTTGCATGGCCAATGATGGTCAGTATGTTTCTTATCATGGCATATAACTTAGCAGACAGTATATGGGTAGCAGGACTAGGTTCAGATGCACTGGCAGCAATAGGATTTATAAGTCCATTGTTCATGATACTCATAGGATTAGGAAATGGTGTGGGAGCAGGAGCAAACTCCTTAATTGCAAGATTTATCGGAGCAGAAAATACATCAGAGGCAAATAACACTGCATTGCACAGTTTATTATTGACTATAATAATCAGTATACTAGGTTCAATTGCAATGTACTTTTTACTACCTGCAGTACTCAATATTATGGGAGCAGGATCTGCAACACAAGCATCCCTTGATTATGGGGGAATTGTATTCTCATTCATGATCATATTCATATATAGTAATGTTGGAACAGCAATACTAAGATCTGAGGGTGATGTAAAAAGAGCAATGTATGTAATGGCAATAACTGCAATATTCAACATTATACTTGATCCTGTATTTATCTATGTTCTGAATATGGGTATAAAAGGTGCAGCATGGGCAACGGTATTATCCGGATTCCTAAGTTGTATCGTTCTCTTATACTGGATGCACATTAAAAAGGACACATACCTTGATTTAAGCATTAAAAACTTCAAATATGAAAACAGCATAACATTTGGAATACTAAACGTGGCAATACCATCTACTGCAGAAAACCTTATATTCAGTATATTGGGTATCATAGAAAACTACTTCCTTGTATTGGTATCAGGAACAGCAGCAGTAGCAGTATATACAGCAGGTATGAGACTCATACAGCTATCAATGATTCCACTTATGGGATTCGGTACAGCACTTCTTACAGTAGTAGGAGCAGCATATGGAGCAAGAAACTACAGAAAACTTAAAAATGCATATAATTACACTCTTAAATTAGGATTACTTGTAAGTACAGTTATGGCAGTAATATTCTTCTTCTTTGCACCACAAATCAGTCAAGTATTTGCATATTCCTCAAGTGCAGCACTTGCACCACGTATAGCCAGTCTTATACAGATAATGATAATATTCATCTATGCAGTCTGTCTTGGTATGGTATCTGCTATGATGTTCCAGGGAGTAGGAAAAGGATTCACATCATTATTCCTAACATTCATCAGAGCATTACTTCTTGAAGTAGTATTTTCATATCTCTTCGGTGTCATGTTTGGATGGGGAGAAATAGGAATTTATTATGGTGTAGTAGCTGGTGGATTCATTGGTGGATTAATAAGCTTTATATGGGCAAACATTTACATGAATCGCCTACTTAACTACGAATAAAACATATGAATATTTTCATATGTTCATAACTTTTTTTTTCAAAAATTCAAATCATTGAATAAAACTATTTTTTTATCAACTTTAGATATTTTAATCTAATACCTTAACTAATGTAATTATAAGTCTTTTTTTATTGAATTATTATATTAAAACTAGCAAATATGTATCTTATTAAATAAGTATGGGATAATTTAGAAATAATTACTCGTGAATTCTTTAAAATGTAAGGGAGGTTAAGTATGAGTAAAATTAGTTTACTATATTTTCTCCTAATTCCACTACTTTTGCAAGTTGATCTTCTTTATCCGCTACTGCTGCAGGAACATTGTTGTCAGTAAGTACTACAACATCTTTAACTTCAAAGCCTAAAAATCCAAATGCATTAGCTTGTACGTCTATTGTTTGTTTGAATGCTCCTTCATCAGGTGTTCCTTGTGAAACAATCATGGAGAAGTTTTTCTTTCCATAGGTTTCTGCAAATGGGAACATGAAATATGAATATAATCTGTCGATTACTAATTTTGCCTGTGCATTTACATCAAAGAAGTAAACAGGTGCTGATAGAATGACTCCATCTGCTTCTTCTATAGCTTTGTATATTTGTGTCATATCATCGTCGATTGCACATTTTCCTTCATGTTCTTTACAGTAGTTATCTGCTTGACAAGCTGTAATGTTTAATTTGTTGGTGTTGATTATTTCTGTTTCAGCACCTTTGCTTTCTGCTGCTTCTAATGCTTTTTTAAGTGCTATTTCACAGTTACTGTTTTCTCTAGGGCTGGTATTTATTCCTATAATTTTCATTTAATCACTCCTTAATATATATAAATGTATAACAATAGCAATATTTAAAACTATTAATTTTTAGGTTACTCTAAATTTAATAATACATAATTTGTCTTTTTAAAGAAAAATATATGATAATAACCAATCTAAAAAATTTAATAGATTATTCATATAAAGATAAGTATAACTAAGGATACGTGAATGTTATGATGAGTGAATTGGAAAAACTAAAGGCAGGACTTGATTACTGTTTTGATGATGAACAGATAGCTGAAATAAAAAATAATGCAATCAGACAATGTAAAATATATAATAGTATTGATGCCACTGATGATGAGGCACTAACTAGACATTTAAGTCAGATGCTTGGAAGCATGGGAAACTCCATACGTATTGAACAGAACTTTGTATGTGACAATGGACGAAATATACATGTGGGTGATAATTTCTTTGCAAACTACAATGTAACCATACTTGATGTGACTGATGTTAATATAGGAGACCATGTGATGATTGGACCAAATACCATTATTACAACAGTGGGTCATCCAATAAATCCCAGGGGAAGACGAGATCATATGTGTGTAACTAGTCCTGTAACGATAGGAAGTGATGTGTGGATTGGTGGAAATGTAACTATTCTTCCTGGAGTTACCATTGGAAGCAATGTAGTTATTGGTGCAGGTGCTGTTGTAACAAGTGACATTCCAGATGATAGCTTAGCTGTTGGTGTTCCGGCTAGGGTTATTCGGGATATTGAAAATGATTTATAGAAGAAATGTGGAGGTTAATTGAATAGGATTATCCTATCTTATTATTTTTTAAGAATTCTAATTAATTCATCAGTTGTATATTCGAATATGATGTGAACATGGTTGAATAAGTCTATGTCATTTATTGATAGAATCTCCTCTTTAATTTCTACAAGAGCATCAACTACTTCTTCTATCTTTTCTTTATTTATTGATTCCTCATTTTGGATATATTCTTCTAGAATATAAATATTATCATAGATTTCTGCTGTTAAATCACCGTTTATGGATAAGTTTTCATTATGACAATATTCTATGTACATATCAATATATACTATTATGAAGTTTAACATCTTTTCTATATCAGACTTATCAATGCTTTCATCAATCATATAAATCACACAAATATTTCCTTAAAACTATGCATAGTCAATTTGAATGTCATGATATTTATATTCATCATCTATTTTAACCAATACTTTCTTCTGTCACGTTTTAAACATTCAATTTTTATTATTCAATCCATGATCTGATTTTATCATCACTTGTTGATGAGGTTAGTTTTAATCCTTTCTTCCAGTTAATCTCAGGATATGCCTTTTTAAGGTCATCTTCACATGCTCCAATACCAGAGCCACCACTTGTACAAAATGGAATCACGGTTTTTCCCTCTAGATTGCTTGCTTCAATGAATGTATTGATTATTGTTGGTGCAGTATACCACCATACTGGAAATCCTATGAGTATTTCATCATAGTCTGTTGCATCAAGTGCTGATACTATCTCTGGCCTGGAGCTTCTGTCATTCATTTCAATGGATGAACGGCTGTTCTTGTCATTCCAGTTCAAATCAGCAGATGAATATTTTTCTTTTGGTTCTATTTCAAAGATATCAGCATCTATGGTCTTTGCTATTTTTTCTGCTACATTTTTAGTTACATTGCTTGCACTGAAATATGCTACTATTCTATTTGTCATATATATTACTCCCGTTATCTTATGTGTAATGCTTTATTACTATGATTATTTAAATTTATCCGATATTCTAAATAAATTTAAATGATGAATGAAAAACAGTATAATATATGATAATAATTGGATGGGATTTTTAATGGATTTTTATAATGATGTCAATCTTAAGCATTTCACATTCTTAAAATATATATTGGATACGGTAAAAGATGATCATGTAACATGTAAGATACATTTCATATTAAGCTGCAACCGTATAGATGTACCATATTATATGCAGGTCAAGGTAAGTCTAACCCATTGTACTGGCATATATAAGACTGGTATTATACATGCGATGGACATATTCAATCATGAAAGAATGTATAATATAACAGAGCAAAGATATAATGCAATACTTGATGAATTTAACAAGTATTTTCTTGATGAGGAGGATGATTTTATCAAGTATAATGTAAATGATGAGCTTCGGGAATTGACATTTACTACAATGTCTGCTGGTGATTTAAGGGAAGTTCTCAATAAGTATTCAGGCTTTTTTGAGTCCCTTGATTCACTTGTATAAAAGGTCTATTTGTGTGGTTATATGCCTAAAAAGGATTATGATGAGATAATAATGAAATCATTGGATGTTGACAAGAATGATGTAAAGGGTTATTCCAAGTTTAAAATTCAGGATTTTGTTGTAAGCATATTGTTTACCTTAATTTCTGTGTATATGATTATCAGGGTGTATGTTCTTGGTCATATGGAGAATATGACCTTAATGTGGATTTTTGTTATATTGATGATTCTATCTTATATTCTAGTATTTTATAATTATAAATTTAATAAATAACTAACATTAACTATCTTTTTTCTATTTTTTTCTTCTTTTTGTTCTTGATTTATTCCAATATCATAATAACTATGAATTTAAGTATACCTAAATTTATAAATACAATATTTTACAAAACTATTACTATGGTGAATTTTCATTAATTATTTTTTGTTTAAGCATTTAAACAAAACGTAAATCAATAATCATTAACGAATAATTAATATAATTACTAAACGTTAACGATAAATCAGTTAATTCACTCATGTATTATTTAAAAATAAAACCAATTAAATGACAGGTAAGATTATGAAGAATAAGAAATATATCACCTTCTTTGTAATGTTATTTATCACAATAATCACTTGTAGCCTTGCATCTGCTACTGATACAACAGATATCCAAACAGCAGATACCCAACTGGAAGATACAAGTAATATGGAGAATATCCAAACAAGAACTCTCCAGGAAGATAATAACTTGCAGGAAGTAAAAGTATCAAAACAGAAAGAAACAACAAAAACACAGAAGAACATCAAAAATGCAGCAGGAAACATATACATACATCCAAGTACAAATTCCGCATCATATACATTTGATCAAAATACAGGAGTATACTTTACAACATCAAATTCACTATATGTATACGGATATGTAAATCCAGTACTAAGCAATGGAAGTAGCTTTGAATACCATAATGGCCAATACTTCTCCAATAATGGATATATAAGTGTCTTTGACGGACCAACAGATACAGAAATAGATGCAATATCAGCATCATCCTATGACAACTATAGTGGAAACAAGATAACATTAGATCCCGGACTAAACACATTATATGCAACATACAGTAATCATCCAGGATACGAAAGCAACATCCTAAAAGTATACTACAAATCATCATCAGCTCAACTTGCAACAACAACTTCCATATCAACTAACATAAGTGGTGGAAATACTGTAAATGTAGGTGACCATGTAACATTCTACACACCAGTCAGCTCATCAAGTGACGTGACAGTAGGACTAATAGAATTATATTCCAATGATAATTTAGGAACATCCTATCTAGTAAACAACAGAGAAGAAAATGGACAAACATTAACCGGAACATCCGTACAATTTACAACAGCCGGAACATACAAATTCATGGCAAAATACGTTGAAAACGAGGTATTCAAATCATCACAATCAAATGAAATTACAATAATAGTAAAAGATTCACAGGCAGATGAAAAAACCGTAAAAATTAATGTAGATGCAATAAATGGATATGTCGGAGATACAAAAACTGTTACAATACAAACAACTCCCAATATAAATCAAGGTATTATAACAGTTAAAAAAGATGGCCAAATAATCACAACAGTTAATCTTGCACAGTCAAACTCATTTGACTATCTATTGACTGATGAAACAGGCTACACATTAACATTCACATATGAAGATGAAACAGGAGAATACACAGCAGAAGATGCAACCGCAACAGTCACAACACAAAAATATGTCATACCATTTACCATGCAGGTAGATGATATTAAAATTGTCTCAGGTGAGACTAAAAAAGTAACAATAAATACAAACACCACAGTCAACCAGGGAACAGTTACAGTCAAAAAGGATAATGATATAATAGCAACAGTTAACCTTGCACAATCCAACACCTTTGATTTGACATACAACTCCAACTATTACTATCCAATTACACTAACATTCACATATGAAGATGAAAACGGTGATTATACAGCAGACAGCACAACAGCTAAAGTCACAAGAAGAGACCTCAACAGAAACACATACTTCAACTACTATCAGGATCAACAGAAGAATGTTGAATATGATCAAAACACATTAACAACACATGCAAATACAGAAGAATCCTTATATGTAACAGTAGAAAACAGCTATTCATCAAGCAGTCCAATAACAACCGAAGGAAATATAACAGTCACATGCAATGATATTCAAATTGCAAAAATAACAAATCCAAACAGCATAACACAACCAGTCAAATTTACATTCACCAATGCAGGAGAATACACATTAACATTTGACTTTGAAACAGCAAGCGGATACTATGATGGAAGAGGAGAATTTACAGTAGTTGTACTGGAAGAAGGACAGGCAATACCAATAACAATAGATGCCGATGATATAGAAGCAACAGTAGGAGATACCAAAACAGTCAGCATAACAACAACTCCAGAAGTAAATCAGGGAACAATAACAGTCAAAAAAGATGACCAGACAATAACAACAATAGACCTATCACAAACTAACAGTTTTGATATGGAATTAAATGAAGTAACACAAGAACCTTATACATTAACAATATCATACAATGATCCGTCAGGCAAATACCAAGCAGAAGACAAGCAAATCACAGTCACAGTAAACAAGGTCATAACACCATTTACCATGCAGGTAGACTCTACCCGGATGATGGAAGGACAGACAAAAACATTTACAATAAACACAAATACAACAGTCAAACAGGGAATAGTAACAGTAAAAAATAAGGATACACTAATAGCAGAAGTGGACCTGTCACAAACAAATACATTCAACTACACCTACACAAGCAGCAGCACATATTCATACAGTGAAACGTTAACATTAACCTATACAGACTCACAGAAAGACTATCAGGCTAACAATACAACTGTAAGAATAGAAAAAAGAACACCAAACGACAATTATTACTTCAACTATTATGCAGATGAAGAAAAACAAACAGAATACAACAATGAACTTACAACAACAGTAGGAAAGCAAGAAACAATATATGTAGAACCACAAAACTATTATGGAACAATCACATATGCAGGTAATATAACCGCAACAATAGATGGACAGGAAATAGCATCAATAACAAATCCAAACAGCATCACACAGCCAATCACATTCTCATTTAACAAGACAGGAGTATACAACATTACATTTGACTTCATGTGTTCATATTCAAGCTATGATATAGTACAGAACTTCACAGTAACTGTAGTGGAAGAAAAAATACCAGTAGAAATATCTGCAGAAAATATAAATGCAACAGTAGGAGATGTAAAGACCGTTACCATTAATACAAATCCACAGATACAACAGGGAACAGTAACCATAACAAAAGATGATCAAATAATAGCAACAGTAGATCTATCCCAGTCAAACTCATTTGAATTGGAATTAAATGAAATAACACAACAGCCATATACACTCATCTTATCATATGAAGATGAATCAAATACATATGAAGCAGAAATTGCTACAATAACCGTCACAGTAAACAAGAAAACAACACCACTCGCCATAACAGTAGATGACTTTACAATAAAAGAAGGTCAGACAAAAACAGTAACAATAAATACCGATATTGAAGTAGAACAAGGAATCATAACCATAACCGACAATAATGGTCAAACACTCACTACAGTTGACCTATCCAATGCAGACACATTTGAATATGCATATGATGATAGTATTTCATATCCAGTAACATATACCATAAGCTACAATGACCAAGACAATGATTACATTGCAAATGACACAACATTCAAAGTAACCAAGAAAGCATATAATGCAAACACATACTTTAACTTCTATGCAGATGAAAACAAAGAAGTAGAATATTCAGAGAACAATATGACAACAATAATAAACAGGAATGTGCCATTATATGTAACAGTAGAAAACAGCTATTCATCAAGCAGTCCATTAACAACCGAAGGTAATATTACAATCACATTAAATGGAGAAGAAAAGGGAAGAATCACAAATCCAAACAGTATCTCACAGGAATTAACATTTGGATTTACCCAGACAGGAACATATGTATTTACATTTGAATTTGAAACAGAAAGTGGATACTTTGATGGAATACAAAACTTCACATTCGAAGTAGTAGAGCCAACACAAATAGAAGTAACTGCAGATGCAATACAGACAACAGTAGGTATGACAAAAACAATAACAATAAACACAAATCCAAAAGTAGAACAGGGAATTGTTACAATAAAGGATAATGATGAAACAATTGCAATAGTTAACCTATCCGAAGGAAATACCTTTGAATATACAACATCAAACACAAAATCCAAAACCCTAACAATAAACTATGTGGATGAACAAGGATTATACTATGCAATAGATTCAACAACAACAGTAACAGTTACAAAACAGGAAGCAATCATCACAATAGATGAAGTAGATGCTACTGCAGGCCAAAATGCAACAATCACAGCACACATAACAGACAAGCAGGGCAACATGGTAAATGGTGGAAAGGTAATATTTAAGATAAACGGCAAAACAATTAAGGATGACAACGGCAAGGTAATCTATGTAACAGTAGAAAATGGCCTAGCAACTCTTGATTACTATATAAATCTAACATGGAAGGCAAAAGAACTAAACATCACAGCCGTATATTCCGGTACAACAAATACGGAATCTGCTAGAAATTCAACAAATACCCTAGTAAAAGCACCTGTTGAAAATACTAAAATTACAATAACTCCATTTGATGAAGAAGTAAAGACTGGAAGTAACATTACCTTAAAGGTACAAATATCCAACAATGACATGCCTATAACCGGTGGTAGAGTAGTCTTTAAATTAAACGGCAAAACATTAAAGGATGAAAACGGCAAAGTATTATACTTTGATGTAGATGACAATGGTATAGTAACATATAATTACAATATTGGAAAATTAAAGGCTAAATCATATAAAGTTGAAGCAATATTCATATCCACAATATATGATCGTATCAGCGATTCAACAACATTAAATGTAATAAATTAAATCAATAAAATGAAGAAAAACTTATTTTTTTCTTCTTTAAACTATTTCTTTTTTTTGAATCTTTAATCTTATTTTCATGCTAAATAAATTATTATTTTTATGCACTGAATAATTCTTAATTGAAAAATATTTATCAAATAATTAATATATGATATAATATGAAAGGTTATGAAACAGCATTCGATATTTGTGAAAAAGTAAATGAAGATGAAAAAATTAAGGATGAGAAACTATTGATTTATCCTGGCGGTTGGAGAGATGACTTTTTAAGTATCATAATCAAGGATTTTGATGAATATAATGATACAGTTGACTATGCAATAGCTAAGGTTAAGGAAGAACTGGATAATGATGACGGCTGGTATTATTTAAGGGATGAATATGATAAAGAATCCAATCAGGTACTTATCCAGTATAAAATGAAAGAAAAAGAATAATCTATCTTTCATCCATTTTTTTCTAATTCTATTTGAAATGATAGCAGGTACTGGTTTTTGTACGGTAACAATTGTTACACATTTTACATCTTGATTCAATATTCTGATTTTGTCTCCAATTATTTAAAAAGTCACCTTCTGCAACAAATGGCCTATACATGGATATATATTCTATATTAGTATCATTTAATAGCTTATTTATTTCATCCCTATTTGTAAATCCTCCACCAACAATTACTGGAATATCCACATTTTCATTGAGTTGTTGTGTAAATTCTATGAGTTTATTCTCCTTGCTTTCATGTGTAAAATATAATGGGGATAATGGTCGTGTTATCTGCAAGCTGTCACATCCATATTCTTGAAGCAATCTACACATCTTTATACTTTCCTGCTGGGTGATTCCACCTTTTCGTCCATCATATGCATTGATACGTGCATTAATATGTAGTTTAAAATTATCCTTAATGACCTTGATGGCCTCCAATACTAGCTTTAATCTATTGAATGTATCACCACCATAATCATCTTTTCTCTGATTAAAATATGGATTGATGAATTTGCTTAAGAAGAAATTGTTTCCCAATGCCAGCTGCACTCCATCAAATCCCGTAAATGACAGTTTCTTTGCATCCATAATCAGTTCAGTCTGGATGCGTCTGATGTCATCTATTGTCAAGTCATTTACCTGTATGTTATAGTCAATTTGGCGATTGTACTTGGCAAATCCTAACTGTGCTAGTATTGGTACATTGTATTTGTGGCTTATTTGAGTGATTTTCTTATAGTCAAATACGAAGTTTTTATTGTATATCTTATATGTATAATCATTGAATGAATCCTTGGCAAACATGGATAATAGTTCTGTTGTAATTAGTCCTACTCCTGATGAGGCTATCTTTTCATATCGGTCATATACACTGGATTCCAGTTGTCCCTGTTTGGTTATTTGAGACTCCCATAGTCCTGTTCTGATTATGCGACTGTTAAGTTCTAAATTGCCCATATTGCATTTGTCGAATATATCTTTCATAATACTAACCACTATTTTCTTAGTATGTGTTAATTTGTAGTTTAGAATTGATATATTTAACTAGGTGGGTGATTATATTCTATTTTTTATGAAATAAAAAAGAGGGTAGTTAAGGGGAGTTTTTAGTATGTTGCGTTTTGGTTAAGGTTGTCTTCTATTGTTCTAATGACATTTCTTGCAATTTCTGGTGTCATCACTATCTGTGTTGTTACTTCCTGTATCATTTCTATTTCGCCATAGTCATTGTTTGCAAGTTTTTCTTCAATGAATGCAACTCTTATCTGATTGTTTGATCCAGCACATATTGCACCTGATACTGGTTGTGTTTTTCCTTCTTTAATTATTATTTTTGGCATTTGGGGGTTGTTTAAGTTATCCATAATTAATCATCCTTTTATTTTGTTTTTCTGGGTAATAAGCATTTATAATAAAATTTGTACCTGTATTTTGTGATGCATTTATCAGATCTTGCTGACTTTTAAGTAGTTCATATTCCTTTTTGGTAATTGTTATGTGTTCGTTATGTTCTATTTTTTCTAATTCTTCATCCAGGTCTACTTCATAGTCTAATGCATCCATGAATTCTTCAAATTCATCATCACTTACTTCTTTTGCCATGATGATATCTGATTGTTCCAGGTTTTCAAGCATTACTAGTTCAGCAATTTTTACCTGTGTATCAATTAGAGTTTTAACTACCTTTGACTTTAGATTTAATTTGTATTTGGATTTGTTTTTGATTAGAATATTTAATTCTTCCAAGTCGTTTACAAATGAATCTAGTGTTACCCGTGATATATTTGCTCCTACGGCAATTTCCTTTTTTGTATATTCACGTTCTGGATTTATCAGTATGTAATTTATTACCTTTACTTTTGGATAGTTTCCGAATATTTGTTCATACATACTTATCATACCTCTACTTTTAAAAATAAATTCACATCAAAAAAATATGTACAATTTTTATACATATTATTATATAAGAAGACTGTTATATATAAATATATGCAAAGTAATCCACAACTAGAGAAAGATATCTTATCAACATTATTTAAGCATGGCTGTATTGGAAAGCATCATACTCCTGTAATTAATATGTGTCGTAATTTAAATCAGTATTCATGTAAAGAAATCAAGAAAGGTATCAAATCACTAAGAAAACAAAAATACATCAATTTATACAAAACATATCATGGAATGGATATAAGAATCGTACCATCAAGATTACAGGAAATTAAGGAAATTATAGAATTTAAGGATTAATAATATGAATAAAATAATTCATTTTAATATTTAAATTTTATATTTGATTTTATAGTTTATTTAATGGATTTTGCATGGCTTTTTTTTCAATTATTTAAATTTGTACAATTTCTGTACAAATAGTTATAGGTATAAATATTACCTTTAACAAAATAATTAATATGTGCAACTATGTACATTTCTTTTTTATTAAAAATTTATTTAACAATTAAAATTGGAGGAAAAACAATTATTAATAAGAAATATGCTACATTTGCAATATTATTCTTATTAATGCTAACTTTGACAATAACTATTGTATCTGCAACAGAAGACAATGATACAACAGACACACATAAAATACAACAACAAGCAAATATAACCAAAGAGATTAAAACAGCAAACACTACAAAAAAAGATCCAAAAATAAGATTCAACAATGTAACATCAAAGGTATATCAAAGCACAACACTAAAGGCACAACTACCAAAAGATGCAACAGGCAAAGTAGTATTTAAAGTAGATTCAAAATCAATAACAAATCCGATAAGAATAGTAAACGGCAGTGTAAAATACACATTCAAACCAGAATACCGCTCAAACAACTGGACATTAACGTTAGTATATTCTGGAAATGAAAAATATAATCCGGCAAGGATAAACGCAACATTAGACCTAAGAAAATTAAATGTAACCACAAAGATTCAAACAACAAATGCAAGACAAAATCAGCCAACACAAATAAAGGTCAAAGTCATTGATGAACAAAAAAATCCACTATTTGTAAAGGTTGCCTATAAGATAAATCGAAAGACAATAGGTACGGCAAATACTGATACAAATGGAATAGCAACACTAAATTATACATTCAACAATTCATATACAAAAAACAACTATGAACTATTGGTAAAAACAGGTGACACATATAGACATAGTGCATCAAACAGTACAAAAAACTTCACACTACTTCTTGAACCAATTATCTCAATTGAAAAAGTCAATGCAAAAGTAGGAGAAAACATTACACTAAAGTCTAAAGTAACAGACACTAAAAATAAGCCGGTACATAATGGAACAGTAAACTACTATATAGACAATAAATTAATAGCAAAATCCAACATAACCAATGGAAAAGATGAATGTAATGTCAATGTGGGATTAATAACACCTGGACAACACAATCTTACCATAAGATATGTGGGAAATTCCAAATACTACACATCAAACAATACTACAACAATAACAATCAACAAACAGAACTCCAGGATAATAGCAGCACAAACAAGAGGTATAACAACAGCAAACACCACAACAATAAATGCAACAATAATCACAGCAAACAATAAAACAATATCCAATGGACAGGCAACATTAATAGTAAACAACAAAAAGATAAGCACAGCAAACGTAAAAAACTCCAGAGTAGTATTCAATTACACAGCACCAAAACAGGACTCATCCAATACCATCAACTATAAAATAGTATACAACAATTCCCAATACTATAATCCAACAGAATTCAATGGAAAAATCAACATCCATGCATATAAAAAGGTATATGTATCAGCAAATGGTAATGATTCAAACAATGGAAATAAGACAAATCCATTCAAGACTATTAAAAAGGCAGTAAATATTGCATTTGAAAATGCAACAATATACATAAATCCAGGAGTGTACAATGAATCATCAATATTCATACAAAAATCCCTAACAATAGCACCACAATCAACAAAAGATAAAACAATAATCAACCTACAGGGACAAGGCAACACACTATTTAATGTATACAATCAAAATGCAACAGTATATATCTCAAACATGACGATCAAGAATTCAAAAATAGAAAACAAGAACTATTCAGCATGCATACTAAACATAGGAAAACTATGCCTTGACAATATACAATTTACCAACAACACCGCAAGAGGATTACAAACTTCATCATGTATCTATAACACTGGCCAGTTGGAAATAAAAAACAGCCTATTCAACAATAACCAGGCATATGATACTGAAGGTGCAACAATAAAATCAAACGGTGGATTATTAAAAATCACCAACAGTCAATTTGACAACAATAAACTAAACGGAAACAATATTGCAGCAGCAGCAATCTATGCATATAATACAAACACAATCATCAATAAAACAAGCTTCAACAACAACATAGTAACAGGAACAAACGTATCCTCAGGTGCAATAAAAACAGTACGTGGAAACATTACACTGGAAAATACAAAACTCTCAAACAACCAGGCAAATGGAAATGGATTAATAATTGGTGGAGCAATAACAAGCTTAAACACTAAAATAAATATGAAAAATGACACATTTGAAAACAATAGGGTAACTAGTAATCAAACAGCATATGCAGGAGCACTATTTGATCAAAACAGTATATTGAATATAAAAAATTCCACATTCAAATCAAATACCATAAAAGGCATAAATGGTTATGGTGGAGCAATATTCACATACAATACCACTATAACACTAGAAAACAGCAATATACTCTCAAACAATATAACAGCAAATACAAAAAGTGGAAATGCATATGGTGCAGGATTATATATTAATCAGGGACAACTAACAAGCAACAACAATACACTATCCTCAAACAGGTTACTTGCCAAAGTAGCATATGGTGGTGCAATATTTACAACAGGTAAACTAACAATTACAAAAACACTAATTAAGGACAATCAGGCAAATGCTACCAGTGCAGCTGGTGGTGCAATATTCTCCTCAGCAAACACTACAATATCATCCACTAGCTTTGAACAGAATATGGCTCTTGGAAAATCAAATGGTGGAGGAGCAATAGCAAATACTGGTAACCTATCAGTTACTTATAGTAACTTCATGGGAAACAGGGCAAGTGCTGGTGGTAATGCAATATCCAATAGTGGAACAGTATTAAATATCAACAACAACTATTGGAATGCAAAGTATCCAACATGGAGTAAAGCTTTAAATAAAGTAACCAAACCATCTAAATATTCAAAAACAAAGATAACAATTTAGATGTTTAACCCTCTTTTTATTTTTTTGTAACAGTTTATATTTGGAAAGTATTATAGACTAGAATTAACATAAATAATTTAAATAAAAAAAGTAGTAGGTGTAATGATGGATAGAAAAACAATTAATAGCGTAATAGTATCTGCTATTATAATAATTTTAATAATTGTAATAGGATCATTTCTAAGATAATAATAATCCTATTTTTCATTAACTATTTTACCACTAATATGCTCTATATCCAATTCCAATATTAGAACGCTGTCTCTGAATAATTTCATTTCTTCATCCATAAATTCCTCAGTAACGTTAAATGTATCACCCAATCTATATAAAACAGTTTCAATCAGTTTATCATCTGTGACTTTTGACATTCTGCCAAATACAACTACGTTCTTGAATGTATACCACCAGTTATCATCTATTTTTACTCCTTCATCCATTACACAATAGGATACCTTATCACACTTTTCTATTGCATCAATCTTATGGCCTTCTCTAGCACAATGGAAGTATAACTTACCATCAAGATAAACATGATTCATTGCAACGGTATATGGATAATCATCATCACCCAGTACTGCAAGCACACCACGTTTTTCTCTTTTCAATAGGTTAATGCATTCATCCTCTGGTATCTGCTGTTTATATCTGCGCATCTTTCTAAACATAATATTTAATATGTAAAATCTATCATAAATCTTTAATGTTTTAAATCCTACAGTATTCCAAAGAGCTTTAATTTCAGGAATGCTTATTCAACAATGATAAATTCTATTCCTAAAAGAAAAATAAGTGAAGGTTATTGTTTATTTAAAGAGTTTCATAAATTCTTCTGCTGTTTTCTCACCTGTATAATCAGCATCTTCCTTATGTTTTCCCATATCACTGCTTGTACATATGTAATATACGTCATTTTCATCCATGTATTCCTTCGGATTTTTAAGGGATGAGCCTGTCTCACTTGCTGGTACAACGTCATAGCTGTTTCCTCCTTCATGAACTGGGTCTGATGAATCATAGAACCATGCCAATACAACATCATTTCCATTGCTGCGCACAACACGTCCCCTATTGTCATCACCATTTCGTGCAAGTTCTCTTATATTTGATGGATCAACCCCATTTAATAGGTGAAAAACAACCGCGTCATGTATATCATTTTCATATAAATATAGTAATGTTGCATGCATTTGACTAGGACCAATCTCTGCTTGCACAACATTAAATCCATTTTCTCTTAATTTATTAACTACAGTATCTCTTATCTGTTCATCATTGCTATCTGCATGATCCATTGCAAAGTATATGGGACGACTTTTATCCATCAAGTTTTCATCATCTGCAGTAGTGTTGTTGTTTGAAATCTGCTCCAGTATTGGATTTATTTTGGAATTGTCTGCAGATTCATTTTTATAATTGCTGATGTTATTATCCATGATGCTATTGTTAACTTGTGTTATATTTATAGTGTTTATGTTATCATGTGTATAATTTTTGATATTGGAGTAAGTGTCATATTCTCCCAAATTAATCGCACTTACAGATGTGATAAACATAATAATTATCATCAAAAGAATCATAATTCTAGTTTTATTACTTTTCATAATCTCTACTCCTCATATAAAACATTATGATACATTTACTAATTTACACATACGTTATTATTCAAATCTCATCCATTCATAGGAGGATTTTCTTTAAATAAAGCTGATATTTAATATAATGTATATGTTCATATTCTATATAAATTATGATATTGGCAATTTTGCAAAATCGTCCAAGAATATAATAAATAATGATAAATTAGGTCAATAATTACACTTAATTAGTATGATTTATGATATGTTAATCAAAAATATAATACATCATAAAAAATAGATATACTAATAGAAAACCCTATATTTATATAGAATTAAATGAGATTTAAAACAAAAAATTATAACTAATATTATTTACTCAAAGTGATCCTATGTATGAACTAAAGCATTTACTGGAAGTAATCAAGTATGACAAAGCATCATATATACATGAAAAAGGACAGATAATAGAAAAAGAAGAAGTCTGCCGTGAACTCAATGATAGAATCATAGAATTAAGGGATAAGATAGTAAAGCAACCGGAAAACAATAATCTTGCATTTGAATTGGAATTCTGTGAAAATGAACTTGCAAGACATGAGGCGGACATTGAAGAATTCTACCAGGAAAATGATGCAACCCAAGTCAGAATAGACAATACGGAAAAACTAATAGAATACGACTTTAAGGAACTTTATAAATATGTTGACCTGCTTGGCGACTACTATGAATTCAACGTTGATGAAAGCATAATTGAAGCATTTCATGAAAGTCTGGATGACTTGGAAAATAACATCAAAAAACTCTCAATGCTTAAAGATTCAAAGAAGGAATAAATCATTTATCATTGTTAAATTCTCTTTTTTATCACTTCTATTATTTTATCATATGCTTTAAGTTTTCATTTCTATTTTTAATATCAAATTTCTTATTTTTGGGATTGTTTATACTTAATTATCATAAAAAAATAGTGTTTATCGGGTATTTGTTATTTAAATGGCTGATTTAATAAATAAGAAAAATTATCTGGTGGAGAAATATGTCCATGTAGAAATATCCGCTTTACTATTTATTTTTGTTTCATTGTTTTATATACAAAGATGTAACTGACAAATTTTTTATATCATATTCAATTACTGGAATTAATCTGCATATTATTGAAATTTAAGTAATATTTCTACGTATGCAACTGACAATTTATTTATTTTGTCAGACTATGCTCAATTATCCACATCATACATGGGGTGTGGATAACTAGTTTGTGTCTCTATTTTTTTTGTAGATTATTGTTCATGTTTGTCATAACCATATGAATCTCATATAAATCTACAAGAAATTTCAGACAATGCTTTTTGATTTGCTGTCATTTGACTCCACATTAAACATTGAAAGTATTAAATTGTTCATTGGTACAAATCAACAGTTTAAAAATGCTAAATAGATAACATTGCTTTTTTTTGCTATTAGTTAAGCATTGTCATTTAAATATAACAACAGATTCTTTTTTTTAATATAAATAAATCTTTTTTTTATGATAATTTTCATAAAAGTTGCAGTCATATTTTATTTTTCAATTTAGCACTGACTCTACTTTATGGATAATGGTTAATAAATGTTTTGTACATTATTATTTTTTATAGGATTGGATAATAATTCTAGTGTTTTTTTTTAGAAATCTCTTTTTGGCATGATATATTTAAGTAGGGCTTGATTAAGGATGGAATTATATTTTTTTTTACATGTATCAATAAATTCTGCTTTTAGATTATTTCTTTAGTTAAGTATATTCATATTGCTTTGTATATTTAATTAATATTGTTTTATAAACTAAAAATAAAATTTAAGGTAAATGGTCTTCAATGTTTAATGAATAAAAGATTATTGATATAGAAAATATTAAAAGGAAAATAAAATAAAAAGTATTATTAAATAATTCTATGTAAAATATTCTTTTTGGGACATGTAAGGTGAATCAAATTCATTCTTGGATTTTTTTTCTTCTATTAGATAATTATCATTGATTACTAAATAATTAACTATTGAAATATATTTTTCTTTAAGTTTCTGAGGATCTGCTTTAAAGTATGCCTCATGAACTTTGCTGATGCTTCGTCCTGATAAGAAATCAATAATCATGGGATCAAGATCTGCCTTAAGAAGATTTGTAGCAAAATATTTGCGTAAACTATGTGCATGGAAAAATCTGTATTGACCAACATATCCAAAATTCAGTCTGTCATTTATTCTACGAAATTGGGCTTGAAGTGTATTGTATTTGATGTTAAAGAGTTTATCTGTTAATTGAATATTCTTGTCATGTGATAATCTGATTTTTAAATAAAAAATCAAATATTTGGTAGCTTCATGACTACAGAATGATATGTAGGGATAATTCGTTTTTTGTCTATATAAGGAAAATGTTGGAATTATCACGTCTATTTTGTCTAATTTTTCTAAACAAGATCCTAATGTATTTTCATTATGATAATCTTTTGTAGCTTTAATGAAATCATCCAGGGTAATATTTAATGTTTCATTCAATGAATTACCACTGCTTAATAAAAACAGGATTATTGTCTTGAATCGAATATCATTAGTATTTTGAAGTACAAGCAATATGTCTTTCTTTGAGGGTAAATCATTTATGGTTTCATGATTTGTTTTTTTTAACAATCTTATATTGGGTATTTCTATATCATAAAAGTTATATAATGATTTTACTTTAGCAAGCTTAGTGTTTATTGTAAGAGGTTGATTTTTTTGTTTTATTAAATATATTTTATAGGAATTTATTCTATTTTTGATGTTTCGTTTTTTTAGTATTATACCTTTTTCTTCTTCATATTCTGCTTCCTTTAACAATTCATCAATCGACATTTTATTAAACATACAATATTCTTTCAGGGTTGATTTATATGAAGAAATAGTGCTTTTGGATAAATTTTTATCAATTGCTATTTCATTTATAATTTTTTGATTTTCTATTAGTATTTTTCTTTCAAGTTTCATAAACTAATATAGGTTTTACTAGTATAAAATAGTGATTAAACTGTTAGTATTTGTATATAAAACAATTTCATTTGTTTATATTCAGTTATATAAAAATCTAATTAATTATTATTTATTTAGAAATATTTTAGTAAAATTAATGTATTGTTGTGATAATTATTTCTTAAGGTTAAATTATTATAACGCTGTTATTAATTATTATTTAATCATATTATTTCTAATAAAAAGTATTAATTTTGATTCATACAGCAATTATTCATACACAATCCTTGAAAAAATTAACAACCTAAAAGAAAATTAAAATTCAAAAATTCAAAATATATTAATCTCTTATCAATTAAACCTTTGTCTGATAAGTTAATTTTACAAAAGGATATTTTAAAATAAAATATTTGCACAATGCTCTATAATCTAATAAATCTGCATAGGATTATAATCAGACTAATTATTAGCATTCTACATCTTGTTACTCATGGACAATGTTTTGAAAGTCACATGACTTGTTTTCAAATAAAAAAACATGAAAGTAAGAAAAGTGATTTTTGCAAGGTGTAAAAAGTAATGATGAATAAAAAGCATTCTCTCGCATTTATCATGTTCATATCAATACTATTATTGACAGTATCAGCAGTATCAGCTAATGATACAAGTAGCATGAAAAAAGCAGATTATAATAGTCCATCATCCATAACCAGCCAAAAGGATGATGTGAATATAAAAAATATAAACATAGAATCAAATATAAATAGGGAGGATAAAAACCTAAACAATAATTTAGAAAATAAAACAAATGAAAATAACTTAAAAAATATAACAAAAAATAATATAACAACACTCAAACAGGAAGAAAACCTACCAGAAGCAACAAAAATAATCATAAATACTCAATGGGATAATACTGATGATAGTGATGGATTATCTGATAATTTAACCAAATACTCAGTAAAACTATATCAAAATGATATAATATTAGGACTCTTCACACTTACAGATGATGAAAATTGGCAAGATTATGCTATTTTAGACAAATATGATCTAAATGGAAATGAATATAACTATGATGTAGAAGCTTACATAAAATACTTAAATAAGAATGGAAGAATAACATCTTCAGGAAGCTTATCCGATTGGTATAATATAACAATAACAAAGACAACAACAGAATACATACAAGTAATAGATGACACACCTACAAAGATTACAGAACATTCATTTTTATTATCAAATAAGTTCATCAACCAAACAACCGATTTAAACATAACAGCCATATGGCATGATGGAAACAATGCTGAAAACAAAAGACCCTCCACATTAGAAGTAGGCATATACCGTAATAACATACTACTTCAGACAGTGACTCTGGATGAAAGCAATAACTGGAATTACAAAATCAGAAATCTACCAAGAATAAATCTAACCAATCTAGCCACATACACATATACAATTAAGAAAATAACCGATATAGATGATTATCATTTTACAAACACTTATACATCACTAATTAATGACCAATCTTCAGAAACCGGATTTACTACAAATATCTATGCAATAAATTCAATCTATATAAATGTAACATCCAATATCATCTGGAATGACATGGACAATCAAGATGGCCTAAGGCCCAACATAGTATATGCAAAATTATATGCAAATGGCAAGCCATTTTATTGGACAGACCAGATGGGTGTGGAGGTATATTTCTTTCAATATAGACAAACAAGTGGATGGAATGACATGGAATATTCTCTTCTTAAATATGAAGATAATGGAAATTTAATAAATTATAGCATTGATGAAATATCCCTGCCAGATTATTATAGTTATTCATTAATTGACAATAATCCATATGATTATACAATAAATGCATCATATCTACATAAAATGAATCTAACAATTCATAAAACATGGAATGATGATGATAACATAGAAGGTATACGTCCAAGTAATGTGACAATAGAAATATATGCCAATATGGATGATGCATCCATACTATATGATCAAACAATCATATTAAACAACTCAAATAATTGGACTTATCACGTGACAGGATTACCAAAGTATATAGATGGAAAAACCGTTAACTACACATTCACGGAAATAGTTCCTGAAAATCATAATGCATCATATAATATGACTCATATTGAGAAAAACTCTAAAATACCAACTGTAATTCATGTAGATTCATATAATGTCACATATGAAAACAACACATACAACTCAATATTCAAAGTATATGTAACAAATCTAAGCAATAATCCAGTATCAATGGGTAAATTAATAATCCAAGATATAAATGGTCAGGAATTATACAATAAATCATTCACAATGGATGATGATGAATTAATATTTTCATTACCCCTAGACAGCTTCAATGTATCTATACAATATGAAGAAAATGAAATCTACCAGCAATGTAACTCCACATATGACACTAATGATATAATACATACATGGAGCATGCAGGGTATCCATCCATGGCTAATGGATGATAATACAATAGCCTACTGTATGAATTATACACTGCCTGATCCATCAAGTAATCTAGTATCCTTTAACATAACAGGAAATCCTCTTTATAAAATCAACTATACAGTATGGGATTCAGATATAGCAAACATCACAACCATGCCATATGTAAGATTAACAGATGATGGAAACTATGAACTAATCAATAGATATACACAAGAAAATGTAATGCCATATGTAAGATATTTATTATATCATCAGGGCAATAATGATTCATACACAATCAACACAGCATTATATGTATTTTTAGGTCAAGGACCAGATGTTCAGTGGGGTGCCAGATATAATAATCCCAGTTCATTATGGAGACTTACACAAAAATGTCAGAATATAATAAATGACGTTTATCACAACGTTCAAAATGGCAATATAGTAAATCCATATGATTGCATTGATGTTGAAGATGGTAATATGACCTATCAATTCTTCATCTATGAACCATTCAATAATGGATATCAAAGATTAATTGGAATAAATTATGAACATGTTGCCAATGTTGATGACTACCTATTGGAAATTTCCAACACTCCTATCGTAACATCACTAAACATTACAAAAGTATGGAATGACTCTGATAATCAGGATGGAATAAGACCCGATTATGTATATGTACAAGTAAATAGGGATGACAAAGAATACAAGATAATCAAATTATCCAAACAAAACAACTGGACATATACATTAAATAATCTGCCAAAATATGACAATGGTAAAATAATTAATTACACAATCATAGAAACAGATGTTCCCACCAGTTACACCTCATCTATTAATGGTACACAGATTATAAACACCCACATACCAGAAAACACCACTATAAACGTTACAAAAGTATGGATGGATAATGACAATAATGATGGTCTAAGGCCGGAGAGTATAGAGGTTAACCTGCTTGTTTCAAATCAAGTAATTGATACAATTACAATCAAAGAAAAAGACAACTGGACAGGATCATTTACTGGGCTTCCAAAATATGTTGATGGTAAAGAAATAAAATATACTATTGAAGAGGCGGATGTTCCCACATACTATACAGCAACAGTAAATTCAACAGTTATCACTAACACTCACATACCCGAAGTCATATCACTAAATGTTACAAAAATATGGGATGATAAAGATAATCAGGATGGCATAAGACCAGACAATATTACAATAACTTTACTAGCAGATGGCAAAGTACTTACTACAGCAATACTATCTAAGGATACAGAATGGAAATACACATTTGACAACCTATTAAAATATTCAAAAGGTAATCAGATAACATACACTATCCAAGAAACAGGAATACCACCTGGTTATAATGTATCAACAGATAATATGACCATAACCAACACACATGAAACATACACTAAACAAATAAATGTAACCAAGCTATGGGATGATGCAAACAACAACGATGGACTAAGACCAGAAAACATTACAGTATACTTATATGCTGATGGAAACAAAATACAAGAGGCAACAATTACAAATGATAATCAATGGAAACATACATTTACCAATCTAACAGAATATCATGAAGGTAGACTAATTAATTATACAATAAGTGAAGTAGAAATTCCAGGTTATACAAGTAACATTACAGTAACCCCCTGTGGAAACTTCATAATAACAAATACTCATGAAAACAGTCTAGTTGAATTAAACATTAGCAAAGTATGGGATGATGCAAACAATAATGATGGACTAAGACCAGACAACATAACAGTAGAAATACTAGCAAACAATCAAAGACATACTATTATTATAATAAATTCAAAAGACAACTGGAGATACACAGTAAAAGATCTCCCCGAATACATAAACGCTACAAAAGTAAACTATACAATTCAGGAAATTAACATTCCAAAAGGATACACATCAAGCATAAATGATACTACAATAACCAATACACACATACCAGAAGCAACTATGATAACCGTAACTAAACAATGGAATGACTCTCTTGACAATGATGGCCTAAGACCAGATAATGTAACAGTCACACTATATGCTGATGGAAAAGAAATACAAACAGCACTACTTAACTTATCAAACAATTGGACATACACCTTTAAAGGCCTAACCAAATACAACAATGGTACAAAAATCATATGCACCGTTTCTGAATCAAGTATATCAGATAAATATGAAGTAACAATTAAAAATAGCTCAAATACATTTAAAATCATTAACACACACATACCAGAAGTAACTAATCTAACAGTAACCAAACTATGGGATGATAATGATGACAATGATGGTATAAGACCGGCATTTATTACCATAAATCTCCTTGCAGATTCCAAAGCTATAATTACAAAGCAAATAACCAAAGAAGATAACTGGAAATACACATTTACAAATTTAACAAAATATGCTAATGGTAAAGAAATACTTTATACAATCGAAGAAATAAGTATTCCAATAGGATATACTGCTACAATAGAGAATATGACCATAACAAATACACATGAAGCATTAACCAAAAACATAACAGTAACAAAACAATGGAATGACTCAGACAACAATGATAACATCCGACCAGAAAATGTCACAGTTAAACTATTTGCAAATGGAAATAATATCAAGACAATAAATATACATGCTGATGATGATTGGAAATACACATTTACAGATTTGCCCCTATATGAAAATGGTGAATTAATCACGTATGGCATTAGTGAAGATACAATAACCGACTATAATAGTAAAATAGTATACTGTAACGATACCTTCAAGATCATCAATACACATCAAAAATATTTGACAAGCTTAAATATAACAAAAGTATGGATAGATGACAACAACAATGACGGCCTAAGACCTGAATCCATAACAGTATTATTGCTGGCTGATGGAAAAATAACTAATACTGCAATAATGACTAAAGATAATAACTGGAAATATACATTTGACAACCTATTAAAATACAACAATACAAAAGAAATCAACTACACAGTAAAAGAAATAGTTCCAGACAACTACACAGTAGAATATAACCAGACACAGATAATCAACACACACATAACTAAAAAGATAAACATCACAGTAGTTAAAGTATGGATTGATGATGACAATGATAGACTAAGACCCGATAATGTGACAATTAACCTGCTTGCAGATTCAAACATAATAAAAACTATCATATTAACCCAAATAGACAACTGGACATATACATTTACAAACTTGGACAAATACAATAACTCCCGGGAGATTATATATACAATAGATGAATCAGATATTCCAACAGGATATGATAAATCAATTACCGGATGCAACAACCAATACATAATAACAAACAACCATACAATTATATATACAAACATAACAGTCACAAAAATATGGAATGATTCAGACAACAACGATAACCTAAGACCAGATCGTATAGAAGTTCAACTATATGCAAATGGAGAAGCAATAAGAAAATCCATCATACTATGTATAGAAAACAACTGGACATACACATATGAAAACCTAACAAAATATGACAATGGAGAAGTAATAGACTACTATGTACAGGAAGTAAGCCTACCTGAAGAATATCAGGTAACATATGATAAATACACAATAATAAACACACACAACAAGACAACAACACAAATAAACGTGATAAAAGTCTGGGATGACTCAAACAATAACGATGGCCTAAGACCAAAAGAAATCACAATACAATTATATGCTGATGGCATCAAATATGGTCAAGCAGTAAAACTAAATCAACAAAACAATTGGGGATACTCATTTAACAACCTTACAAAATACAACAATGGAAAACTAATAAACTATACCGTTGATGAAATAAACACACCACTAAACTATACAAAACAAGTAACACAAAACAATAATACCTACACAATCACAAACACCCATAAACAAGAACTCATAAACATAACAGTTACAAAAATATGGAATGATTCAGACAACAACGATAATCTAAGACCAGATAATGTTACAATTCTATTATATGCAGATGATTTAATTGTAAATACAATAACATTACCCTGCAATAACAAATGGACATATACATTTGAAGATCTGCCAAGATATAATAATCAAAAAGAAATAATCTACAAAGTTGATGAAGAAAACATGACAGCAGGATACATCAAAGAAATAAATGGTAGTTCAAACAATTTCACAATTACAAACACACATGTTATAGAAACTACTCATGTCAATGTGACAAAAGTATGGCTTGATGAGGATGATAAGCATAATATAAGACCAGCTGATGTAACTATAGTACTTTACATGGATGGGGAAAAAACAAATACAACTAAATTAAATGATGAAAATAATTGGACATACTCATTTGATAACTTACTAAAATACAACAAAGGTAAACTCATAAACTATACAGTCGATGAAATAGAAGTAGCTAACTATACAAAGACATTAGAAAACAATCAGAACACATGGAAGATAACAAATACACTAAATTACACACCACTAAAATTCATATGGGCATGGAAATTAATAAATTACACGGAATGTTATAATGGAAATGTCTCAAACGATGATGGTACAGTCAACAGTTTAAATAAACCTATAATTAAGAATAACATTAAAACTTATTCAATTAAAGGATTTAACAAATACCATTATAACAAAAGATATGCTTCTATGAAGCATTTTACTAGAAATATTAATAGACATGGCTCATATCAATACAGGGGATGTGTATTAAAATATCGCTTATTCATATACTTATACAAGTCATACTTCTTTGGAAACATGACCTACAGTGACTTTATTGCAGCAATGCAACAGGCTGGAATAACAATAGAACAATTCAACAATTGGAATAATGAAGGTGTTATAACTATAGACTATGATAATATAGATGGCGTGCCTGATTCTATAGAATTATCCAATACAAAAGGTGATATACCAACATCCAGTGATACCATAGATAAATCAGGATCATCAGGTCATGATGGCATGATGGATTCTTCTAATGTAGAAGTTGAAGTATAACAATACTTCAATCTACATATTCCTTTTTTTTCTACTGATATTTGTAACTAATATATTCTACGGCCATAAAAATATATGATAGAATAATAATCCAATTAAAAATCTTTTTTTTATCAAATATAATTCTACAAAACCAATTATAATATGTTATATTAATTTATATTAACTCATCTTATTTTATCATATTTGACTAATTTTTCTATTGTAAAAAGATATTAACTCTATAATATTATAGATAAACTAACAAATAACCATACTTAATTTTCAATAAAATTAAGATTTTCTTTTATATTAAAACTTTAATAATCATTATAAATTATGTTAATGTTCAATAATATCAAAAAAAAACTATATAAAGTATTAAATACAGAAATAAATAACATAACGGATATTAATGTAAATTTATTACTTTAAAGGTTATATATTCCAAAAACTTCAAAATTAAACAAATAATTACATATTTATGATAAATATTATCATAAATCATTTATTTCAGACAATAATCATAAATACATTAGATTTATCATAATCTTTAATTATATTAAATTTATTATTTCTAACCGTTAACCTTTTAAAAGCTTTTGTACCAAGTAATTAAATTGTAAAAAAATTCAATGTTTAAAAGGAAGTTTTCAAAATGACCTTAAATAAAAAACATTGTCTTATATTACTAGTGGTAATGTTGGTACTGCTACTGGGGACTTCATTAGTGTCGGCAGCCGATACTAACAATACTACACAAGTAGTAAAAGATAATAATCAATTATCCACACCCGCCAATTATGATGTGGATAATGTGGTACAATCTGATTTAGCAAATGTTAAGTCAGATGCAGACGTAGAAAAAATATCAAACACAAGTAAAAACACTAATACACAGACGACAAATAAACAAACAGAAAATCAAGTAACAACAAATGATAACAATATTAAGACAATTAATATTAACGACGATATTGGAAAGACATTAAAAGGTGAGGGTGAACTGACCTTTACAGATTTGGCAAATACCATCTCCCAGACAAGTGCTGGAGGAGTACTCGAGTTACTTGATGACTATAAATATGTTGAAAGTGACTCCGACTACAAAAATGGTATAATGATATCTCAAAGTATTACCATAAATGGTAATAATCATATTCTTGATGCAAGTAACCTTGCAAGAATATTTGTTATAAGTGGAACCAATAAGATAACACTAAATAACATAACATTTGCAAATGGTAATTCATCAGAATGTAACTATAATGAAAATGGTGGGGCAATTTATATCTACAACAACAATGTAGCTATAAACAATGCAACATTCATTAACAACTCAGCTGGTTGTGATGGTGGTGCAATATACTGGAATGCTAATAATGGTAATCTAACAAATACCAAATTCATTAATAACACCGCATCAGGTGTTTTAAATGGATCAAATTCACACATAGATGATGCCACAGGTAAAACAGTCTACACATTATATGGTGGAGGTGGAGGTGCTATTTTATGGACAGGATCAAATGGTAACATAACTGATTCATACTTCATAAACAACACTGCATATTACCGTGGTGGAGCATTATTATTCAGACCAGAAAATCAACACAGTCACTGTGAAAATATCACAATTAAAAACTCAAACTTCACAGAAAACATGGCAGGAACTAATGGTGGGGCAGTAGACTGGAGTGAAGGTGCATATAATGCAATAATCATTTCATCTAACTTCACAAGCAATGTTGCTAACCGTAGTGCTGGAGCTATTTACTTTGCTGGACATCAGACAAATGTAATCAACTCAACATTCTACAATAACCTAGCAACAGGAGTACACTCCGAAGATCGTTTACCTGGAGGAGTACCTGCTAGTGAAATATACCCTGTAGGTCCTGGTTATGGTGGTGCTATCCTATGGAGAGGTCAAGATGGTCTTATAGACAATTCAACCTTCTATAATAACACTGCAAATAGGAGTGGTGGAGCAGTATTTCTCATTCAAAGTGATAATGTAACAGTAAACAATTCCAATTTCACCAAAAACGTTGCAAATGAAAATGGTGGAGCAGTAGACTTCCGTGAAGGAGCAACAAATGGTAGGGTATTAAACTCAACATTTAACGATAACCTGGCTTTACGTAGTGGTGGAGCAGTATTCTGGAACGGATACAACGGTTCCATTATGTATTCCTACTTCAAAAACAACACTGCTAACGGTACAGACTTCAACACCACTGGTGGTGACGGAGGAGCTGTACTTATGGGTGGAAGTAATGCAACAATAGAATATTCCAACTTCACAGAAAATCATGCGGCTTATCGTGGAGGAGCAGTATTCTATACTAGATCATTACAGGATGAAATAACTGAAAATGGTACTGTAGACAGTTGTATATTTACAAATAACACAGCCGGATTAAACGGTGGAGCAGTTGACTTCTTCAACGGCTCAACTCAGGGGGCTGTGATAAATTCCACATTTGAAGACAATTTTGCAAATCGTAGTGGTGGCGCAATTTACTGGAATGGATTTGAGGGTAAAATATTAGACTCAAAATTCAACAACAACACCATAAGCGGAAATGTAAATAATGATCCACGTATAGCAAACCATACAACCGACTATGAACGTAACGGATTATTCAATTACACAATCAATGGAGGAAATGGTGGAGCTGTAAACTGGATTGGAAGCAACGGTACAATAAACAATACAAACTTCACAAACAACAATGCAACAGTATTTGGTGGAGCAATATTTGTTCTTAGAAATGAGAATCTAACCATTGACAACAGCTTCTTTGAAAACAACACTGCAATAAACAATGGTGGAGCTGTAATGATTAACCAATCAGCAAACTACACCAAAATATTAAACTCAAACTTCACTGATAACACTGTAGTAGGATATAATCAATCTGGAAGATTCTATGGTGATGGTGGAGCAGTATTCTTTGGTGTTGATTCATCATATGGTCTTATAGATAATTCCATATTTATAAACAACAGTGCAAATGCAAATGGTGGGGCTGTAGTATGGAATGGTCAATACGGTAATATTACCTCAAGTAAATTCTATAACAACACGGCACCATATGCTGCAGGAGCAGTAAGACTAAATGGAAAATATCTGGTTGTAAATGATTCTCTATTTGATGGTAATCTTGATCCAATGGGAAACTATTCCTGGGGATCAGCAATATACCTAACCGGTAACAATACCAACATCACCAATTCAAACTTCACAAACCAACATGGAGCTAATACTGGTGGAGCAATCGCTATTGACGGTTCAAATGAGCTATTGGAAAACAACACATTCATCAACAACTCAGCATTTATTGGTGGAGCAGTTCATTTGGAGAAAAACGAGAATGTTACAATCAATAACTCCGTATTTACCAATAACAATGCAACACTTACTGGTGGAGCTATAAACATTGATGATGATGCTAACAATACTCAAATATTAAATTCCAATTTCACTAATAATAAAGCAATTGGATATACTGTTGATACTCGTGATTATGGAGATGGTGGAGCAATCAGCTTTGGAGAAGGTTGTAATGCTGGTCTTATTGACAATTCAACATTTACAAACAATTCCGCATATGCTAATGCAGGAGCTGTTGACTGGAAAGGTAACAATGGTGTAATTAATTCATCAACATTTACTAACAACACAGCAAAATGGGCTGGTGGAGCCGTTCGTTTCGAAGGAAATGATGGTAACATTACTTCATCTTACTTCCAAAATAACACAGCAAACAGCACTGGTGCAGCATTAAGATTAGATGGAAACAATTCATTTGTAAATGACACTGCCTTTGATGGAAATTATGATTCTAGTTCAACACCATATGCATGGGGTTTAGCAATATATATTAAAGGAGATAATGCTAACATTTCATACTCCAACTTCACCAACAATCACCGTGGAGATGGTGCCGGAGCAATATATGTACAAGGTGCTAATGCCACAATCGATTATTCAAATTTTGAAAATAACACTATTTCAAATAATGGTGGAGCAATATATCTCAACGGTACAAATGGTACTATATTAAATTCAAACTTCACTAATAACCTTGCTAACAATACTGGTGGAGCAATATATGTTAATGGTGAAAATGGTACTATTGATTTGTCAAAATTTGAAAATAACACTGCTTTAAAAGAAGGTGGAGCAGTATATGTAAATGGTAAAAATGCTGCTATTTCAAATTCATCCTACACAAATAACAGAGTTATTGGATATAAAGTCGGTAGTGATACTTTTGGTAATGGTGGAGCAGTATATTTAAACGGTGCTAATGGAACAGTTTCAAATTCAAACTTCACTGAAAACGTTGCCGGAAAAGGTGGTGGAGCAGTATATATTAATGGTATTTATGGTAAAGTTTCAAATTCAAACTTTACTCTGAACAATGCTACAACTAATGGTGGAGCAGTGAATATTAAAGGAGGAAATGCTACTGTTGAATATTCAATTTTCGAAAATAACAAGGCAGCTAGTTCAAGTGGAGGAGCTATCTACATTTATGGTGATAGTGCTACAATTTCTTATGTAAACATGACTAGTAATTCTGCCGGTAATGGTAATCAACCTGGTGGAGATATAGCCTGTAATGGTAAATTATTGAATATTAATTATTCTAACTTTAATTCAAGTTTAGGTTCTAATGGAGGTTCTCTGTACCTGTCAGGTTCTAACAATGGTAATATTACTGGTTGTAACTTTACTAATTGTTATGCACAAATTCTTGGTGGTGCTATTTCCTGGCAAAAAAGTGAAAATATTCAATTGAGAGATTCATATTTCTATAACTGTAGTTGTGGTAGAATTCAAGCTTCAACTGCTACTGGTGATAGTCATCACGGTGGAGCAATTAATTTCCAAGGAAATACAGGAAACCTTATAGATAATTGTACTTTTGACACTTGTTTCTGTGAAAAAGACGGTGGAGCATTTTTCGTTTCATCATCTAGCTCAGTCGGTTCTCAATTATCAAATTGTACTTTCATGAACTGTTATTCAGTATTCCGTTCTGGTGCTGCTATTTGTTGGAAAGATAATAATGGTTTACTAATAAATAATAAGTTTATAAATTGTTCTTCTATGTCAGGAGATAGACCAGAATATTCTGGACAAGGTGGAGCAGTTTATTTCGAATCTGCTAATAACAATTTAATAATTAATAATAATTTTACGAATTGTTCAGCTCTATGGGATGGTGGTGCCATTTACTATCGTCATCACAGTGGTGGATGTTCAAATAACACCCATATCAACTGTACTTTTGAAAATAATTTTGTTGGTAGAAATGGTGGAGCATTATATCTTTGTACATCAAATAACACCTATGAAAACTGTGTATTTATAAATAATACTGCAAATGAAACTGGTGGTGCTATTTATTATAGTTATTCTTCAACCTATCCTCAAAAGAATGGACTTATTGTAAGAGATTGTGTATTCTCTAACAATACTAATGCAACAAATGCTGGATTCATTTATATTAGTGGTCCTAATGTAATCATTACAAACACTACTTTCTATAATGGTTCAGCTTCAAATGATGGTGGAGCATTATATATTAACAGTATAAGTAATTATAATATTACTAACATCACCTTTGATTATAACAATGCATCCAATGGTGGAGCAATCTATATAAATGCTCCAGTAACGTTAACTGACATTAACTTCACTAATAACCTGGCAGTAAACGGTGGAGCATTATACATTACCAAAGATACAAACCTTACCGATTGTAACATTACAAACAACAATGCTACAAATGGTTCTGGTATATATGTAAACGGTGGTACAGTAAGACTTACAAACATAAGGCTTCTAGACAACCAGGCACATAGTGCAAATATCAGTGCTAATAAACGTGAATATGTTGATGGTGACACAAAACATCTACTTGGAGTATTCCTCGGTTGTGACAACTACCTAAACGGTATATATGTGCTTGGTGGAAATGTCCTTGCAGAAAATGTACTATATCTAGGATTAAACGGTGTGGTTAACATAGACACTCAAGTTCCTGCTCCTACGGTTCATTTGAATGAAACCTACCAGAATGTTACATTAGAAGTATATGATAGGAACAATGTACTTAAATACAATATGACAACACGGACTGATGAATTTGGTAATTATGAATTTGATTTCCCATATGATCCTGATGACAGTTTCAGATTATATCACTTGGAAGATGACTATTATACATACATAGTAGATACATTTGATAAGTTAATCGCTAACTTAACAATAAATGTAACAAACATCACCTATGGTGAAGAAGAAATCATAGTAATCAGAGTAAATAGGACATCAGATGATGATCAATTACCAACAGGTAGTCTAACAGTATATCTTAACAGTACCCTTGAAGGATTTGTCAATCAGACCTTTGAAATAGGGGATATTGGTGATGGAGTAGTTGAAATATCAACACCACCACTGAACTTGCTAAGTGCAGCAGACTATGATGTATATGTAAGATATAATGGTGATGGAAGATACCTATCCGAGATAGCAACTGCAAACTTCACAGTATCCAAAGCTCAAAGTAAGCTTGACTTTGATGTAAGTAACTATACCTACAACCAAACAGGCAACATTAGCTTTAACCTAACAGGTATTGAAGATATGCCAATGGCAGGAACAGTTCTTGTTAACATAACAGGACGTGAAAGTGATGGTACAATCTATTCCTGGAACGATATTGTATTAAACATCCAAGTAAACGGTGAAGAAGTAACTGGTAATGTAATAGAATTACCAATACTTAATGCAGGTGAATATGAAGTAACAGCATTCTATAATGAAAGCCTAAACTACACCTCAAACACTACTGTACATAGATTCACGGTCAACAAAGCTAATCCTGTAATTGACCTTCAGGCTGTAGATACAGGTGATGAAATCTACAGAATAGATGTTCATGTAGAACCTGAAGTATCAACAAGCACTGTCAGAATAAGTGTAGTCAACCAAACCGGTGGTGTATTCTTGGATCAATCCTACACTCTGGATGAATCAAGAATATCACAGCTACTGGAAGCACTACCAGTCGGAACATATAACGTAACTGTTAACTATTATGGGGATAAAAACCACTTCGAAGGTTCAAACAAAACCCAATTTGCAGTAACCATCGATAACTATCCTATAAATATCCAATTGGTCAACATGACCTATGGTGAAACCCAACTAATTAACATTACAGTACCGGCTGCAAGCAACCCTGACAACCTGGAAATCAAACTCAATGATACACTATTAACAGGATACACTATAGATGAGGATGGACTTATCCAAATCGATACGGCAAGCTTAACAAACATTGTCAGTGACGGAAAACTGGTAGTTGGCACATATAATCTAACAGTATCATACACTGCAGATGAACACTTCCGTTCAAACACCAGTTCAATGTTATTCAATGTTACAAAAGCAGATCCTGCAATTGTCATTGGTGTGTCAAATATAAGTTATGGACAAACCGAGACTGTTACAATCAGCACTAATAGCTATAATGCCAGTGGTGACATAACAGTTGAAATCATAAATTCAACAGGTGATGTCATTGATACAAGACAATACACTCTTAAATCAGGCAATCCAGTTGAATTTGATTTAACAGAGTATGAACCAGATACTTATACAGTTAAAGTCACATACGAGAATGATGATAACTACAATGATCGTGTTGTTTCAAATGAATTTGTTGTAAGAAGACAGGTTATTACAATCAATGAACTATCTGATATCTATGTGACAGAGTCACAGATGATTATCGGTAGAGTAACCGATGGTTATGGTCGAAGTGTAACTGAGGGTAGTGTAAATATTACACTCAGCAATGGAACAAACATTACATGTCCACTTGACTCAACAGCTATGTATCTGATTGAACCAGTATTCCTGAATAATGGAACATACATTTTGAACGCTTCCTATATCCTGAATGATAAGATAAGAGCTACCAGTGAAAACAAAATGTTTAATGTGTTTAAGATACCTACAATTACAACTGTAAATGTTCTAAACACTACAATAGGACATGTATCAATTGATGTAGTGGTACAGGAAAACGTTACTGGCAGATTCACAAATTATGTCCAGGATGGATTTATCAATGTGACAATTGAAGGAGTAAATGGTGGAAACCCAGTACAATATCCTATAATGGGTATTAACACGACAATCCTGCTTGATGATATAGATGTAGTCGGCAGAGTAAATGTGAATGTTGCATTCAATGAAAGTAACACTCATCTAAACAGTACTGGACGTAACTATTCTGATGTTTCCCAAGTATTTACACATATTATCGTTGAGCCTATTGCATCAAATATGACAATAAATGTACAGCCAGATCCGGTAGTAAGTGGCAGTGACGTTGTAATAAGTGGTAGGGTATACGATGAGGCAGGTGTTGAAATCACGGAGGGTACCGTTGACATAACAATAGGTACTGAAGAATTCACAGAAATACCTGTAACCGCCGACGGATACTCAAAGACATTCACAACACATATAGTTGGTATAATACCAGTTGAAGTACACTTCAATGGGCTAACTGATACTAATGATAACATCAAGGTACTTGAATCAACAAATAATACAACATTTGTTGTGGAAGTAAACAAGCACCGAACCAACATCACAATAGACCCATTAAGTGGAATTGAAATTAACAAGACATTCACAGTCACAATAAACCTTACCAATAGAACCGGTGATGCTATAGAAGGTAAAGCTATCAAGGTTCTTATAAATAAGGTTGAAATTACAGATTTAGGCACTACTGATGAAAATGGACAATTAATCTTCCCATACATGGTTCATAATAATGGTAAAATATTAATTGAAGCAGAATTCGAGGAAGATGAAGAGTACCGTGGAAACAGTACATATCTATTGTATGAGGATACAATAAACTTGTTTACATCAAATATCAGTGCTAGTGTGAATAGTACTCCAATATTTGCCAATGAAAGCATTGTAATATCCGGTTCATTGAATGATAGTTTCATGAATGATACATACACAAGTATTTACACTCATCCTATAGCGGATGCTTTAGTGACTGTAACTATTAACGATGTAATTATTCAGACTACAACCGATGAACATGGAAATTATTCAGTTACATTAACCAAGGATACCTATCCACAGTTACTTGCATATTCAACTACTGAATATGTGGTAACAGTTGAATATGGTGGTGAACCGGGTGTAATTCTTGGTAAAGCAGCAAGTACAACCTACAAGGTTGATAAATTCGCTACAAATATGACCATCGCTCCAATAAGTGATGTGGCAATAAACCAGTCATTCCCAGTAGTCATAACACTTACAAACAGAACAGGTACTTCAATAGCAGACAAAGATATCTATGTACAAGTAAACGGTGTTCCAGTAGAAAATCTGGGCAAAACCGATGAAAACGGACAGTTAATCTTTGATTATACTGTACACAACAACAACGAATTCATCATCGAAGCAGTCTTCAGTGAAGATGAATTGTATTACGGAAACAGCACTGCATTGCAGTACAAGGAAACAATTGATTTGCTCAACTCATCAATATCCGTTGAAGTAAACAATTCACAGTTAATAGTAAACGAAACGGTAAAAATATACGGTACATTAAACAGCACATTAATTGATGCTGCAACAGGCAATTACAAGCCTATAACAGATGTAGATGTAATAATAAGAATAGATTCTGTTGAAGTGGCAACAGTTCAAACAGACTCAAACGGTTACTATGAATACACATTAACTGCTACAGAGGAATTAGCTAAATATCTCCAGAAAAAAGACACTTCATACAGTGTAACGGCGATATTTACTGGTATTCCTGGAATAATTCTTGGAGATGCAGAAAACACTCGTTACACAGTATCCAAGATTGCTACAAAAACAAACGTAACAATAATAAACAATACTGTTGGAAATGTAGTGATAGGAGTCAATGTAACAAACATGACTGGTGATAATGTAATAATCGGAAACATCACAGTATATGACATGGAAAACAATCCAATAGCTAACCAGACACTAATTGGTGGAGTTGCAAACATTTCAATTCCAGCAGCAAGATCAGGTCAAATGCAGATTGTTGTAACATACAATGAAAATGATTTGTATGAATCAAGCAATGCTAAAAACAGCAGCATACCAGGACTTCCTAACGAAGAGATAATGATAATTGATGTACAGAATAAAAATGTGACAATTGACATTGCTCTAAGTGAAAGTGAAATCCCATTTGATAAAACCACAACAATCAGTGGTCATGTAATTGATGTTGACGGTAGTGAAATTACGGAAGGAACAGTTACAATAAGGGTAAATGATGAAGAATTCACCTTAGATCTTAATCAGAGTGGTTATTCATATGACTATCAGGCAAAATTACCTGGTACATATTTAATCAATGCCACATTCAACGGTATAAGCAATGTGACAAACCCTGTAACCAGTGAAAATCTAACATTAACTGCTGTCAAACACGATGTAGTACTTACACCAATCGAAGAGATTACCTCTGATAATAAGCGTGTATTACTGGTTAAAGTTGATGACAGAAATTCATCAAAGATACCAAGTGGAAAATTAATATTCACAGTAGATTCAACAGATGTTGAATATGATGTTGAAAACGGTGTTGTATTAATTCCTATTGATGAATTGGAAGAATCAACAACTGTAACTCTTAAATATGTCGAAAATGACTTATATAATGAGGCAATCACTCAGACAATTGTAAAGTTGGATAAAACCAATACTACAGTTGAATTAACTCTAAGTGATGATAGAACTACATTAAATGTGGCACCAGAAGACAATGTAACTATATCAGTTGTACTCAAAGATCAATATGGAGATATTATTCCAAACAAGGATGTTACAATAACAATCACAAACGTCGATGATTATAATGAATTCGTATATTCAGAAGTAGTACATCTTGATGAAAACGGTGAAGGATCAATCATATGGCAACCAACAAGTGAATTCGTTTATAATATAACGGCAACATTTGATGGACGTATGGATGTTGAATACAACACTGCAAGCAATAACTCAATATTAGAAGTTAGTAAGATTGCAACATTAGGTCGTATCTTCAATCAAACAGAATATCATACGGAAAGATTTGTTGAATTTATCGGATTACTCTTCTATAAAGACAAAAACGGTAATAATATAACAATTCCAAATGAAGATGTTAACATCACGATATTCTATCAGAACGGCACCAGTGAAACTAGAACCTACAGAACAAATGCTACAGGTAACTTCGAATTTAACTTCAGAAAAGAATTCTCCCATGATAACTTTACCATAGGATTTGAATACTTTGGAAGTGATCGTTACATAAGCTATGACTTTAAGAAAGTATTTGATGATAAAATACTAACATACAGTGACTGGGTCTATGCTAACAGGACAGTAAGAATATATCAGAACAACCTCCTGACATTCACTATTAATGATGCAAGTGGAACTCCGGTAAACGGTACATTCACAATCTTTGATGAAGAAGGTCATGTTCTAGCATTAGTTCCTGTTAAAGATGGAGTTGGACTGTACAACTACTCTAGTGGTAGAGAAGAGCATGTATACCTGACAGGTATATTTACAAATGATACAGTAGAATATAACAGAGTAACTGAAAGTATTAACTTCTATATCATCAGGTTAGATGATAAGGTAACATACACAGTACTAAACAATACTGTATACAATACAACACTTGAAGTAAACGTTGAAGACTTGGAAAACCCAACAAACATCATCAGTGAGGGTGAAGTAATCATATACAACATGACCGATACCCTACAGAGAGGAATAGAACTTGGACGTGGAAATGTTGTGGATGGCAAGGCAATCATACAGTTACATGATGTTGATGTATCCAAAAATTACACAATCATTGTAACATATGGTGGAACAACCACATACTTTGCAAACCAAACAGTAGGACCACTAGAAGTACTTAAACTTGATGTTTCATTAACACCTGATGCTGTAAACAAAACAGCAGGCAATGTTTCAATAAAAGTTGACGTTGACTGTCTATTTGAAGAAAACGTAAACAATGGAACAGTTGAAATATATCTTGATGATGGTCAAACACTCATCGGACAGGCTGATGTGGAAAATGGTGAAGCAACAGTCAATATCATTGAAGGATACCTTGATAAACCGGACACTTATAACCTTGTTATAAAATACACGGGATCAGATACATTCAATGAAAACTCTGTTGACTATGAAGTCACATTAGACAAACGTAACAGCTCAATTACAGCTAATGTTGCTGACAATGTAGCACTCAACGTAACACTTGAAGCATATATTACCGATGCTGTAACCGGCCAAGCAGTAACCAACGGTACCGTATCAGTTAAGGCAAACGGCAGTGATGTTGCAAATGTCACATTCAACAGTGAAGATGGACATGTAACAATAGTAACAAATATCACAGAAAAAGGATATTACACCTTTGTTGTTAGCTATGAAGGAAATGATTACTACTTAGAAAGTAGTACAGATGACGACATGGCAACCAAGGAAAATCTAACAAACGTTGAAATAGTAGGACGTCTAGCAGACATAACTGCAAACGCTACAAACACAACGCTTGGAAATACAAGTATCCGCGTAAACCTTACTGATGATGAAACAAATGCAGCTTTACCAGATGCAGATGTAATCATCACATTACCAAATGGTACAAACCTAACAGGCAAAACTAATTCACAGGGAATTGTGGACATAGCTGTTGACATACCTGTGGGAGTAAATGATTTAATCATAACCTATCCAGGTAACGATACATACAATGGCACAAACACAACCCTAAGAGTAATAGTTGAACAAAGACCAAGCCAGACAAGTGCAACCGTAATAAACAACACAATCGGAAACGTTACTTTAAACGTAACGGTAACTGATAAAGAGACGGAAGCACCTGTAACCTCAGGAGCTGTACTGGTCAAAGTCAACGATGAAATTGTAGGTGTAGGATACATCAAAAACGGTAATGCAACAATCGTCACAGACATTCAAGAAATTGGAGAGTATGACATAGTTGTAGAATACCTTGGAAACAAAAACTACACTGAAAGTTCAACTGTGATTGAAGACCAAGACGTCATTCAAATGCCAACGATAACAAGTATTGAAGTTGTAAATAAGAGTATCGCAAATGTAACAATAGAAGTCACGGTTACAAATGAGACAGGTCAACTTGTTGACATGGGTAACGTAACTGTGGAATTTGCTGATGGAACACCTATAACACTTAAAAACCTGACAAACGGTAAAGTGAATATAACAATCCCCTCAGAGGATATTGAAACATTAAATGTCAAAGTTACATACAACGAAAACGATAAGTATCTTGAAAGCTCTGCTACAGTAGAAATATCTGTTGAAAAACAGGATGCTGCTATCAGTATCGACGTTGACCCAAGGGAGTTATTCGTCGATGAATACGTAACGATTAATGTAAACATAACCGATGGAATGGGCAATCAAATCACCGATATTGACGACGTGGATATCTACATCAACAATGTGGCTATATCCAAAGACTTAATAGAAGTCATTGACGGTAATTTCACGGCAAGTATACAGGCAACTGCTAACGGTACATTTACAGTTAACGCCACATATCATGGCAATGACACAGTAAATGAACTAACCAGCACACAAGTGGATTATGTTGTAAACAAGATACCTACAATTACAAATGTAACAATCCTTAACAACACTTATGGTAATGTAACCATAAGATTCAATGTAACTGATGCTAGAAATCCTGAAGAATTTGCAACAGAAGGACTTGTATATGTATATGATTTCATAAGTGGAAATTACACATCATATCTATATGTCCCTGGTGGAAATATTGAGTACAAACTCAATTATGACACAGCAGAAACCATTAAACTTCTAGTATCATACAGTGGAACTGATAAGTACCTTGAAAGCAATGCAAGAAACGAATCAGCATTCGCATTAGATAAGGATGTAATAGTAATTGATATACAAAAAGCTCCAAGTACAACTAATATTGAAAAGATACTATCAAACAAATCATCAAATGTCACATTGGCAATCAATGTAACAAATGATACAAAAGACCTAATTCCAACAGGTCATGTAATAGTATTCAATGCTACCGATGGTACAATATTAGGAGAAGGAGACTTAACAAATGGTAAAGTTAACATTACACTGACTGATGTAACAGAACCTGGAGACATAGAAGTCAACGTCACATATCAAGGAAATGACAAATACTTACCAAGCAACGCTACTGGATTAAATGCACCTGTAGGCAAAGAAAACACTACAGTCATTACAGTAACGGTAGATCCAGAAATTACAATAGATCTAAATAAAACAGCAGTATTTGTAGGAGAATCTGTAAGAGTAAGTGGAATACTTTATAACCAAACAGGTCAAGCTTACAAAGCAGATGCAAATATAAAAGTATCAATCAATGGTACAGATTACACAGCTACCTTTGATTCAAATACTGGAACCTATTACATTGACTACATACCAGAATATAATGGAACAATACTAATTAACGCTTCATTTATTAAAGACGATGAAGTTGTGGTAACAAGTCAAACAATAGAATTAACAGTAAATAAAATACCTACAAGTATCACAATTACTCCAATAACTGATGTTGAAGTTAATAAAACATTTACAATTGAAGTAACATTAACCAACAATACCAATGATCCAATCAGTGGTAAAGTAGTTAAAATAACTGTAAATGGTGTGGAACTTACAGGTGTAGGTGTAACTGGTGCTGATGGTAAAACAAATATAACATACACACCTCATAATAATACAGCCTTAGAAATTAAGGCAGTTTATGGAGGCAGTGAAGTATACCTTGCTAGTGAAAACACAACTGTTGTTGATGTAGCACTATCACAATCTGTGGTAACTGCAAATGTTAACAAATCAGATTTATATGCTTCAGAAAGTGTAAACATTAGTGGTAAAGTAGTTGATGGTCAAGGAAATAACCTTGTCGGTGCAGAAGTAACCATTTACATAAATGGTAACATAGCAACCACAGTCACAACCAACGCTAGTGGTGAATATTCATATGTAGTATCTAACTTAAGAGAAGGTGAATACACAGTAAGAGCAGTATATGATGGAGTAGCCAATGCAATTATTGGTGATGAAGACACAACAGCTTATAGTGTAGAAAAAATGCCAACAACGCTAGATTTATCAGTACCTAGAACTGTAGAAGTATTCGTACCATTTGACATTGAAGTAACTCTATCCAACGATACAGATAATGATAATGCTATTAGTGGTAAAGTTGTTGTTATAACAGTTAATGATGTACCAATCAGATCAGTTCCATTTACTGATAATGATGGTAAAATTGTTGTAAGTTACACTCCACAAAACAACAGCACTCTTGTAATAAGAGCAACATTTGCTGGTGATGATTACTATTATCCTGTTAGTGCTACAGGTACAGTAAATAATATTGCCTTATCTGAATCTACAATCACAGTAGATGTGAACAAGTCATCATTATATGCTTCAGAAAGTGTAAACATCACAGGTAAATTAGTGGATGGACAAAACAAAGATATAACTGATGCAGTAGTAAAACTATACATCAACAATACCTTTGAGGCAATTGTACTTACAAACAGTACTGGTGAATATTCATATGTTATTGATGATTTAGCTAAAGGTGAATATACAGTAAGAGCAGTCTATGAAGGTGTAAACAACACAATCATAGGTGATGATGGCACGACGGGTTATGTTGTAAATAAAATGAACACCACAATAACACTAACAGTACCTCAAAATGCTAGTGTAAATGTTCCATTTGACATAGAAGTAACCTTAAACAACAATACTGATAACACTAATGCTATTGGTGGTAAAGCTGTTGTTATAACAGTTAATGATGTGGCAATTAGCAATGTTCCACTAACGAATGCTAGTGGTAAAGTTGTTGTAAGCTACACTCCAACAGATAATAGTACATTAGTAATTAAAGCAGTCTTTAATGAA
>SUTR01000118.1 GCA_015062825.1 Methanosphaera stadtmanae | reverse complement strand
GGAGTACAAGGCTCAGGACAGGTTGGAAACATATTATACCTTGGAAACAGATACAATACAGGTGATAAACCATCAGATTTCACATTAGGTGTTGATAACAATATTACCATAGTAAATTGTACGTTGATGGGTGAATGTATTCAAGCAATAAGCGTATTAATATTTTATGGTCAAGTAAACAATGTATCATATATAAACAATACATTTAATGCAACAGGTTACTATGCAGCTATCGAAACAAGAAATGGAGAAACTGTAGGAAATAAATTCTACCAAGAAGCACGATTAACTGTAAATCCAGGTAGCAATGCATCAGATAATGCATTCTATGAGAATTCTAAACTCGTAGTAGATAGAAATACGAACATATTCAATAATACCATAGCACTATTAGAATATAAAGGAAATGCTAATCTTACCAACAATACAATTCAGGATATCATAATGCATTCTGACACTACACTGGCCAATCAAACAGTAATGGGTAATGTATATTTAACTGCAAAAAAAATTTTACCTCCGGCCAAAATTACTAATACAATTATTGCAAACAACACCATTTATGGTGATATTGAAATAATAGGCAGTTCTTTTAGTCAAAGATGTGCAGACAACCTTATTATCAACAACAGTATTGGAGGAAACATAACAATTACTCAAGCTCAAAGAAATAGTATTAAAGGCAATCACATTAACGGTTCAATAATAGTTTCAAGTAACGGACTAAATACTGTTATAACCAATAATACAATCATAACAGATAATGAATATGCCATTACTACAGGTACTTCAGCAAATATAACCGACAATTATGTAATATCTAACAATTATCAAAAAATTGGTAATGATGCTATATCAGACCCATCAAACAAAGCAACAATAACAAACAATGGACCTGAAACTACATCCGAATTCTGGAGAGTAGTTATTAATCCAGTACATGCTACTGTTGAAGATAATACCAGGATAAGCGTAGATATTGTTGATGACATTCAAGGTAATCTTATTGATGAAGGTGAAGTATATCTTATGGTTAATGATGAGATATTAACTGATGAAGATGGTAACATTATCAAAGCTCAAGTAACTTCATCACAAGCAATATTTGAAATAGAAAATGTAGCTAAAGATTGGTTAAGAAGTGATGCCGTACTAACTGCTGTATACTCAAATAATGATGTAACTAAAATAAACAGTACAAATATGACAATAAGTAAACGGGAAGCTACTGTTGAAATTACAACAGAAGTCTTGAATATTACTCAGGGACAAACAATTAAACTTACAGCAAAAGTAACTGATAATGATGAATTACTAACTGGACAATTAGCATTCAAACTAAATGGTTGTTCATTAGAAAATGAAGAAGGAAAACTTATCTGTGTAGATGTAGTTGATGGTATAGCTACATTGGAATACACATTTAGTGATAACATAGATTCTGATACATACACATTATCAGCAGTATTCGAAAACCCTTACTACAACCGTTCAACAGATGAGAAAATATTAGTAATAGAATAAAATTCTATTACACTAACTTTTTTTTTAAAGACTTTAGATCTAGTAATAAAGACTGATAGAACAATCACCTAAGCTCCAAATAATCAATAAATCACTTTTAAATATTAATAATTACATTAAAGAATAATGATGAAATCAATAGAAGTATCAATTTTATATAATACAATTATCATTATATTTCATAGTATTAATTCGATTTGAATAATATTTTTTAACATATATATTAAATAAATTAAATTCCCCCCCCAATTGTAGCATTTGGAAGTAGCAAATAACCAGTTTATAAAAATACATTATATGATAACAGTAATCCAAATATAATAATCCAATATGATCTTCTTAAAAAAAGTACTACTTATAATATGAATATCATCGAGTACTTGACAAAATTATTTTTGATAGAAAAAAAGTATTACTCCCTTGGGATAATCCTTTTAATCTTATAAAAATAATGATTGTCTTTGCAAAATCAAACTAACAATTCTTACAAAATAATTATGACATAATCATAATTTTTTTGTAAAATGTTTAAAAGGTTTAATTTTACTTGGAGCGTACTGGACCCACTTACACAGTCGTTCAATATTGAATTTCTGCTTACTTTTTCTTATAATGTTTGCTGCTGCATTCACATCAGCATTGATTAGTATTCCTTTACTTGTTTTGTATAGTCCTCTTTTTATTCTTGTTCCTTTGAATTCATAAGTTTCATCATTATTTTGGTTGTATATGGGTAATATGTCGTCGTCGAGGAAGCTACTTTTGCTGGTGTATGATTCTTCTTGGATTATTAGTGTTATGTCGTGTATTTTTGCATTTGTTTTTTAGTTTTTCTTTGAATTGTTTGAATGCCCTGTGTGCAAATATTTGATTTTGAGGTGGCCTCATTGCTTTGGTTTTGAAAATCCTTGTTATATACGAGAACTATTGTACCATATATCCTGTTTTTCACTTATACTTAGTATAAACCGAGTGACGTGATTTAAATAGTTGTTTTGTATTTGTTTAAACTTGGTGTTTATCTTTGTTATTCGTTGTGATTTTATTAGACCTTGTTTATTTAATATTGATTGGTAATGTGCACATTTTTTTGCTTTTGAAGGCTATTTGATTTTTTATGAAATCTCCCGTCCACAATAAAATGGAGTCCCTTCCGTTGTAACCACTGTTGCAAAATTATTAACACCCAAATCAATACCCATAACATTATCTATATCCAAACCTAGTGGATCTTTTTCTATTTCGTAAGTAAAATTTGCCTTAAACATTCTACCATTATCTATTGGTATCAATTTCCACCTGAATAATCTTTTTATCACGTATGTCTTCTGGAATTTTAATCCGCGTGCGATATTTTACATCAACTAATTCTTTCTTATATTTTCTACTTAAAGTTAATCCGATAAAACCCTCCGCAAGTTTCTTTTTAGAAGAAGTTATAGACTCTTTCGGTATAATAATATTATGTAAACAATCATCATGCTTTTTAGAACTATTAACCTCTCGATCAAATTCATTATCAATCTTTTATATTCAATAACACAACATACCCATTAAAAGAATCCACATACTTTTTAACAGCAGCATTTACCAAATAAGCTCGAATAAAAAAATAAACATCATCATATTTCGATTTAACTTTATTAATAATAGTTTTATAATTTATTTTTTTTATAATATTTTTCATCACTTTTCTTAATTAAATAGATTGTTTCTACAGCATAATTTCATAAATCATTAAGTTTCAATGAAATATCCACCAAAACATTAAACTGCTCCTTAAAAAGCCCACAAACCAGAATACTCTCAGTCAAATACAAATTATCATCAACACACATAACAAATAACTAAA
>SUTR01000117.1 GCA_015062825.1 Methanosphaera stadtmanae | reverse complement strand
AGAAAAAATACTACAACAAAACAAAAAATAAATACATAAAAAATAATAAAAAAATAGTCTTCAAATGAGAGTTGTCGACACCCTCAATAAAAATAAAAAAAATTATATAATTAAAATATTAATAAAATACGCAAATCACCATATTTCTTTTTATTATCTTCATCCTTTAATGCATGAGTAACTCTCCGACCTTTTTGAGAAACCATTAAATTATCTGGACGTCTATAATAGCCAATATAACCTTTACGAATTAAATCATTAATAGCGTTATTACATTCTTTCTGAATTTTATTAGGAACACGTTTCAAAATTGTTTGTCTTTGAACATTACAATTTTTTGAAATATTCAAACCACCCAAAATTATCAGAACTTTCTTTTCATATTCAGAAAATTCTTCTTCATTTGACATTTAACCCTCCTAATTTTTAGGTGAATTTTTGTACTTTTCAGCTTCAGAAATTAATAATTGACCAATTTGTTCAGCAGTTTCTGGTGTTAAAACAATATCCAGTTCTGCTTTTCTTGATATACTTAATGGATTTCCGGGAATAATACGATTAGATAATAAAATCAGGTGGATTTCATTTGGAGCAGATAAAACACCCCCACCATTCACATATTTTTGTTCTAATTCCTCATCCACATCAGGAAATTCATCATATATTATATCTTTAGTTACATTTTTATTCATTTTTTACAGCCCCATTACTATATACTCACTAATTCGCATGACTTAATATTTGATTCATCTTTTAAATATGTGAACGTAGCTTTGTCACCTGAATCTAGTTCAATATATTCTATATCAGAGGAAAATGTTTTAACTTCATTAAAAATTCCCTTTTCATCCATTTCGTTTATTTTTCTAGAATATTCTTCATTATCAATTAAACTTAAAAAAATAACTCGTTTATCTTTAAGGTTTAATTTGTATTCCCCATTCTGTTCAGAGAGTATTCCTATATTTACTAAAATAGTTAGATCATTTAGTGGATTAGAAACTGCACTAATGCGTCTTACATCATCCAAAGTTAAACTATACCCTTCATTATCCAAAAAGGATTCTAAAATCTCAATTCTATCAGAATCACCTAAAAAATCATTTAGTATCATTTTCTTTTTACTCCCATATCTTACATATAATAATATTTCTAATTTTGTTATTATAACTATTAATATTTTTGTACATTTTTTAAGGTGTTATCAAAATGTCTGTGAAATCTGAAGAGTTTTGATAAAGTCTAAGAGGTGTTTTGCAAAGTTTTATTCAAATACCAAATACAATAAAAATAATGTCAGAAAAAAGTAGTGGGTATTAACAAGTATGTACTGGAAAAATTAAAATCACGAAATAGTATGATTAACAAAAAATGAAACAAACATAAAAGAAGAAAACAAGAAAAAATCTATGATAAAATAAAAAATAAAACAATAAAAAATAATAAAAAATCAGTACTCAATGAGAGTTGTCGCACACCCTCAAAAATTAAATAAAAAAAATAATAGGATGGGGACTAGAAGCACAAATACACTCAAACTTGACATTCAAGTGGTTAATAGCATTGTGTTGCTTCTGGTCATTTCAACTTTAGAATTATGGTAATTAACACTATAAAAATCTCCACAATGATAAACCAAAGAATGGACTCATTGCCATAGCTATGCATAAATATGAAAAGTATGGCTGTGGAGATAAAAAATCCTAATAATGATATTGTTGGCCGATTTAATCTTGTAATTAGGTATATGCTGACAGTACAGATTGCTAAACAGATTATTCCACCCAAAAATATTGGATAATTATTAACTGAAATAGGTGAAAGTACAATCCATATTACAGCAATTGTCATAGCTATTAATGCTACATTTAACAATATTTTTTTCATGACCTTATTTTCTTTTGCACTGTCCTTGTTGTTTTTTTCATCCTCTTTTAGGGATTCGTTATCGACTTTGAACGTTTTAACGACATCTTTATTTTCATATTTTCTATCAAAGTTATTGAATAAATATCTTAAGAATACATAATACACAATTGCAAATATTATCTCAGAAACAGTTATTCCAATCAGGACACAATTAGCATTAGCTAACATAATATTCAATACGAATATTAAAGCTGTTTCCAGACCAATTTTTATACAAGTGAATAACAGTGAGTACATACTTTTTCCAAAACCATCCAACATTTTTGAAGAAATAATGGAAAACGGTATTGAAAGCATTATAACTGTTCCAAGAATTGCTATCCAAAATATCTCTGTTTGCATTCCCGTAATTGAGAAAAAGCTGAATGCATAATCACGTAAAATTATGAATCCTATCATCACTGCAACTGTTGTTATAAGAGATACTTTAAGTGCATATTTATACATCTCATTTAATTCATCGAACTTGTGTGCACCGAATAAATGCCCTACAACACTCATTAATGCTCTTCCATAACCTTTAATAGGTGAACTTAATAAAGTTTTAAGTTTATTTGATGCGGAATAAAGTACCGGTCCAATTTCACCCATTCTAATGACCAATATTCCATTAATGAAAGATGCTGAGAAAGCCCATAATCCATCATCCAGGAAATTAGGAAGGGCAACTTTGAAAATTTCAACAAGTATATATGGGCGGAATTTAAAGTATTTCATAGATAATGGAATTTTTGTTCTTCCAGACAAATATAGATATACAAAAACAATAAAAGGAATCACTGAAGATAAAACAGTGGCATATGATGCTCCTTTAACTCCTAAATTCAAATTAAATATAAAAATAGGATCTAATATTATATTTAAAATATTTGATGATACTATGAATATAGTTGGAATTCTTGAATTTCCTTCTGATTGTAAAGTTTCAGAGAAAAAATTAACAAACATGAATACATATGCAAAAGCTATAATTGGAATCAAATAGTCCCAAACTAAAAGATATGAGTTAGCCTGATCTACACTATATACTATTCCCTGGGTAAATAAAGCACAAAGTACTATGAAAAACCATATTATATTAGTTAAAATGATTCCATGAATTAATGAATTATAAGCACTTTCATAATCGTCAATCCCCATATAACGGGACATCAATGAATTGGCACCTTGACCAATAGAATCTCCAAATGAAAATATAAGAGAAACAAAAGGCATTGAAACACCAACTGCAAAAGAAGCATGAACGCTAATTTGTGATATCCAAGCCATATCGACAATGCCATAAATTGCATCAAAAATACAGAAAACAATTATGGGTATGCTTAAATGCCAGAAAGATTTTTTAGGTAGTGAAACCATATCAATTTTATCATTCATCACTTAATTTTTATATTCTTTCTTAAATATATAATTGTTTAAAAATATGTTTTCAACAAGGTATCTCAATAGAGGGTGTGCAACAAATGGAAAAATTTAGAATGATAGGGACATTTTTTTAAAAGTAATTCGTAAAGTTTGAGTATAGAGAACAAAAAGTAA
>SUTR01000014.1:12139-52949 GCA_015062825.1 Methanosphaera stadtmanae | reverse complement strand
ACACAACATAGAACTAAAAGAACAAGAAAACTACACTAAAATAATAGAACTAACTTAAAATAACTCAATAAAAAAAAATAAAAACTAATAATAGTGCTTGAATCAATTATAGAAAAAGCTCAATAATTGTCGCACACCCTCTAAAATTTAAAATAAAATCATATAATTAATTTAATAGATTATATGAGAAAAGTAATAGTATAAAATTAAGAAAAAAAGTCCTCTGATTAAAATAAGGGGTAATTAAAAATAATAAAAAAAAAGAATAAAGAAATTATTCTTGTTCTAATTCTTCTAAAAGATCATTCCATGTATTAAGAGTTTCTTTTGCTGCTTCTTCAGTTAAGACTTCAATTGCATACCCAGAATGTATTAATACATAACTGCCAATATCCGCTTCAACTAAATCTAATTTAGCTTCTTGTTTAACTCCTCCAAAATCACAAGTAGCCACATTATTATTTATTTCTAATATTTTTGCAGGTGCTGCTATACACATAACCTATTCCTCCCTACTAAATTCTCTAAACAATTAATATAATTAATTATTTCCATTTAATTTATTTATTCAATTATCTATTAATACTATATATTTTGTATTATTTAAATGTGAAGTATATGCAAGTAATGAGTTTTGACAAATGTCATATGACATTCATGTATAATACCAATATGGATTAGAAAAAAATTAAATGAAAAAAATGTTAAAGTATGACAAAAAATTTTCTAAAACTTAAATTAATATATATTAAATGATAAAATATAATTAAAAAGATAGGTGATAAAATGACAGGAAATTCACATCCACATGATAAATTTATTGAAAACACAACGGATATTGCACCATTAGTATCATTATTAGATAATTCTAAAACATATTATCTACAGGATAATTTAAGTATTCATTTACACGTTAGTGAAATTAAGTTATTTAAGGAAATTGTTAAACATGACAAACCACATCATAAAAAAGTTAGAATTAATCAGTATAAAAAATTAATGGAAAATCCTGATGAAATTCCTAAACATTTTGAGTTACATCAGCAATTATTCCTTAAAAGATATAAGAAGCTAGAAAGAAAAGGAATCATTGAAGTAATTGATAAACCAGACAATGGACTTGCATATGATTTTATCATAACTGACAAAGGTCTAAAATTAATTGATGAAATGAAAAAACTTGAAAGTGACTGGGAAGAAATTGTAACCGAAGATATTGAAGACAAGGAAGAATTGTTAAATCTTTTAAAGAAAATAAGTATTCCAGCATTAAAAATAAATTATATTCATAAAAAACAACAAAAAGGAGTTTATTGATTCATACAACTTCCTTTTACAAACTTTTTTTAAAAAAAAAACATATTATTACATTATTGAGATTATAATAATCCCCTTAGAATTACTAAGATTTTAAAGTAAATCCTTAATATATTGATACCTTTGTTACGCCATCTATTTTAAGCAGCAGTTGTATTAGATTTCCACTTATTGTTTTGTCTGTAATCAAGGTCAAATGAGGAATTTGGGTTATATATGGATCTGTTGCATGTGCCTGTTGTATGTTTATATTTCTTTCTGCAAGTATTTCTGTTACTTTTTTTAGTATTCCACATTCCTGTGCATTACCCTCTATTTCAATTACACCCAATCCTAACTGTTGAGAAATATTTGATAATATCGGGCCTGCAGGCTGTATATTGGTGAATATCTGTTTCAAATCATCATCCTTCAATATATTTTCTATTGTAGATATGATTACTCGCCTATCTGTATTTAATGATTTGGCCAGTGATGACATGTTTATCTCTACATCTTGACAGTATACTTTTTTATCTTCACTTACTCTTAATCCTAAGTTCAATATTTTCTTGATTACTTTTTGTTGTGACGGATATTTATCGAATTTTGATATAGTTTCATTCCACATAGGTACTCCTTCTATAATATTATTTATCTTTGTTGTATAATATAAATATTTAATGTATAAATTTATACACTAAACATTTAAATACTACATTGATGTAATAATTATATATACAATGAAGGTTGATAAAAATGAACAGAAGTGAATGTTTTTGGCAAACTAAAAAAATTAATCAAAAAACCTAAAACAAGAAAAATAAACGTTAACAAACCAGTAGAATTATTTAAAAACTTATATTACAATTATAAAGATGCATTCTTACTTGAATCTATGGAAACAGACAATGGACTGGCAAGATATTCCATAATAGGATTCAATCCAGTTGCAAAAATAAAAGCACACAACAACAAAGTAAGCATCATCCTAAATAGAGAAACAATAGAATATGAATCAGAAAATCCTCTGCTGGACTTAAAAGAACTAATAGATTATGACTATAAACTGGAAGGATTTAGAGGAGGATTACTGGGATATGTTTCATATGAATCAATCAAATACATTGAAGATATTCCAACACATGATAGCATATATCCCGACTTTGAATTTGGACTTTTCCTGGATTGCATAGTCTATAACAATATAGACAATACCTGTGAATATACAACATTAAATGAAGATAGAAGTAATTTGATAGAAAAAATAAATAATGAACAACACACCAACGGAATATTGGAATATGAAATCATAGAAGAGGACTTCCAACAGGAGGAATATGTGAATGCCGTAGCCAATACAAAAAAATTAATTACAGACGGCGAAATATTCCAGGCAGTAATTTCAAATCCATTGAATATTGTTCTTAAGGGAAGCAAATTACCCCTATATGAATATCTTCGAAAAATAAATCCATCACCATACATGTATCATATCAAACTTGGACAAAGAGAAATAATAGGATCAAGTCCAGAGATGCTTATGCGTCTGGAAAATAATATAGTGGAAACATACCCCATTGCAGGAACACGACCAAGAGGAAAAACAAGAGAGGAAGACACTAGACTTGAAGAATCATTATTGAATGATCAAAAGGAACTGGCCGAACATTTAATGTTGGTTGATCTTGCAAGAAATGACATTAATAAAATAAGCAAAATAGGAAGTGTAGAGCTCAAAGAATTTTATGATATAAAAAAATTCTCCCATGTACAGCATATTGTCTCACATGTAACTGGAGAAATCAGAGAGGAACTTGATGCAATAGACGCATTCATGTCATTATTTCCTGCAGGAACATTAAGTGGTGCTCCAAAAATTAGAGCAATGGAAATAATCAATAAATATGAAAAATATGCCCGAGGCCCCTATGGAGGAGCAGTAGGATACTTTTCTTTAAATGGAAATGCAGATTTTGCAATTACAATAAGAACAATAACAACATATGATGACAGGGCAGAAATACAGGCAGGAGCAGGAATTGTATATGACTCCAAACCTGAATCAGAATATAATGAATGCAGTAGAAAAAGACAGGCATTAGTCGAGGCATTAATTAAATCAGGATGTGAAGCAATATGATATTGATTATAGATAATTATGATTCATTTACCTATAATCTATACCAACTTGTAGGAAAATATTCCCAGGATATTAAGGTTATAAGAAATGATAAAATTACAATTGATAAAATAGAAAGATTAAATGCCAGTCATATAATACTCTCACCAGGACCGGGACATCCAAAAAACAATAGGGATTTTGGTATATGCACAGACATATTAAAATATATGAAATCAACACCAATATTGGGTGTCTGTCTTGGCCATCAGGGAATCTACTATAATTCCGGAGGAAAAATAATAAATAATATTCCAGTGCATGGAAAAAAAGATGTTATCTATCATGAAGACTCAATACTTTTTAGGGACATTCCACAGGAATTTGAAGCTGTAAGATACCATTCATTAATATGTGATAAACACAACATTCCTGATAACATAAAAGTCACATCTTATACACATGATGGAATAATCATGTCCATAGAGGACAAGCACAACCCAACATATGGTATTCAATTTCATCCAGAATCAATAGGCAGCAATTATGGTGATAAGATTATTGAAAACTTCCTAGAAATATGATGTGATAATCATGAATGTAATAGAGCAAATAATAAAAAACAAGAAAAATATGCTTGAAAAAGTAAAACAAAAGAAGAATTTATCACAGATTAAAAGGGAAGCATTTGATTATAGAGATAGTATGGATGAAAAATTCAGATTTCAAAGTGTATTAAAGAAGGATAAAACAACAAAACTCATATGTGAATATAAACCAGCAAGTCCATCCCAGGGCAATATATCAGATTTAGATGTTAATGAAGTAATAAAAATTTATGATGAAAGTCCTGTAGATATGATTAGTATTATAACAGAAGAATCATATTTTAAGAGTAATTTTAGGAATTTTCAACTAGCAAATGAAAATACAAACAAGGCTCTTTTAAGAAAGGATTTTGTGATAGATGAATATATGATATATGAAGCAGCTGCAAATAATGCAAGTTGTATTCTTTTAATAGAGGGCATTTGCCCAGATATAGAAAAATATTTGAATATTACCACTGACTTAGGAATAGATGCAATAGTTGAATGCCACAGCAGGGATGATTTGGAAAATGTAGTTGACTTAAATCCACAGATAATAGGAGTAAATAATAGAAATTTAAAGGATTTGACAATAAACCTGGAGACAACAAAACATCTTAGAGAATATGTGCCAAACTATATGATTTCAGAAAGTGGAGTGAATAATCTGAATGATGCAAGGCTTCTTAAAAGCTACAATGCAGATGCATTGCTAATAGGAACTAGCATTCTTAGAGAAAACAATCCACCATCAATCAAATCATATATACAAAAGTTACATGATGTTTTAATTTAATCAAAATATGGGAGGTATAAATATGAAGGTAAAGGTATGTGGAATTACAAAAGCCGAACAAATTAGAAAATTAGAGAAACTGGAAATAGAATATCTTGGATTCATAAACATCAAAAGATCTAAAAGATTCGTGGAAATGGATAAGATAACTTCCTTCGAAAATCAACTTTCATCAAAACGTATGGGAACATTAGTTTTAGAGCCAAGTAACCCCTATGATGTTATATTAAAAAGCAATCGTACTAGAATATTCAACATACAGTTACATTGTCTCACCCCATTTCACATCAAATATCTTCATTGGATTAACAGATACCATAATTTTGAAAGAATGAAAATTACAAAGGCAATAGGACTAAAGGATAAAAATGGAAAAGAAAAACAACATGAATTAGAAAATCATGCATTATACTGTGACAACATATTGCTTGATTATATGAAAGATGGTTTAACTGGCGGTACCAATACCCATATCCCTATAGATGAGGCAATAAGGGCAAGAAATATTATAAAAAACATTGACGGCAAGACCCAAGTAACACTAGCCGGTGGCCTTAATTATGAATATTTGGAAAGCATAATGGATAAGTTACATTATTTTGACAGAATTGATTTGAATAGTGGAGTAGAGGATTCTCCAGGGATAAAAAATATTAAGGAAGTAAAGAGAATAATGAAGTTAATTGATGAAATATAGGTGTTAATATGAAGTATAATGGAAAATTTGGGAAATATGGTGGTATTTACATACCAGAATTATTAATTCCAGCAATAGAAGAATTGGAAGAAGCATTTTATAAGTTTAAAGATGATGAAAAATTTATTGAAGAACTTGAATTTTATTTAAGGGAATTTGCAGGACGTCCTACAGGATTATATTATGCAGAAAATCTATCAAAAGAGTTAGGATGTAAAATTTATCTTAAACGTGAAGATATGCTGCATACCGGTGCACATAAGATTAACAATACTATTGGACAGGGACTTCTTGCAAAGTATATGGGCAAAAGTCAGCTTATAGCAGAAACTGGTGCAGGACAACATGGAATTGCAACGGCAGTTATTGGTGCCAAATTAGGCCTAGATGTTAAAGTATTCATGGGTGCAAAGGATGTTGAACGTCAGAAACTAAATGTATTTAGAATGGAACTATCCGGTGCAGAAGTTATTCCCGTTGAACAAGGCTCAAAGACATTGAAAGATTCAATTAATGAAGCATTCAGATATTGGATTCCCAATCTAGAAACTACACATTATTTGATTGGTACAACCATGGGACCACATCCATTTCCTACCATGGTTAAGTTCTTCCAAAGCGTAATTGGAAAGGAATGTAAAAGACAAATACTGGAACTTGAAGGAAGATTACCTGATACTGTAATTGCATGTGTTGGTGGTGGCAGTAATGCAATGGGCATATTCAGTGGATTTGTAGATGATAGTGAAGTAGACCTTATCGGTGTAGAAGCAGGTGGTGAAGGATTAGATACTGATGCTCATGGAGCTACAATAAACAAGGGAAGTGATGGAATATTACATGGCTCATTATCCATCATATTACAGGATAGGGATGGACAGATTAATCATACAAGCAGTGTTTCAGCAGGATTGGATTATCCTGGCGTTGGACCAGAACATGCATATTTGCATAGCATAAATCGTGCAAAATATGTTACAATAAATAATGATGAAGCATTAGACGCATTTAAATTATTATGTCAGACAGAAGGTATTATTCCAGCACTTGAAAGTTCACATGCTATAGCATATGCTGTTAAATATGCTAAAATGAAAGAGAATAAAGGAAAAACCATAGTTGTAAACTTATCTGGACGTGGAGATAAGGATATGTTTATTGTTGCAGAAGAATTAGGGGTGAAGTTATGAATAAATTAACCTATAATGAAATTTTTACCAAAGCCCATGAGAATAATGAGGGAGTGTTCATACCATTTATTGTCGCAGGAGATCCAAGTTATGATACATCACTAGAGATTGCAAAAAAGTTGGTTGATTCAGGTGCTGATGCATTGGAGATAGGATTTCCATTTTCTGATCCTGTTGCAGATGGTGTGAGTGTACAAAATGCAGATATCAGAGCATTTGATAATGGTATGACTGTTGAAAAATGTTTCAGATACCTAGAACAATTAAGAGAATATACTGATAAGCCATTCGGTTTGTTATTATATTATAATTTAGTATATAAATATGGCATTGATGCATTTTATAAAAGATTGAATGCTGTTGGAGTAAATGCTGTGTTAATAGCAGATCTTCCACCTGAAGAAGCAGATGATGTGATGGCTGCATCCAATAAATATGATATAGAACAGATTTTTATAATCTCTCAAGCAACCAATACTGAAAGAGTTAAGAATATTTGTGAATATGTAAGTGGATTTATTTATATAGCATCTGTTATGGGTACAACAGGTGTACGTGATAATGTAGAAAACGATACAACAGAACTAATAAAAAGAATACGAGAAAATACGGACATTCCATTATGTGTAGGATTCGGAATATCAAAACCTGAGCATGTTAAAAAAGTATTAAGTGCAGGTAGTGATGGAGCAATTGTGGGAAGTGCATTGATTAAGATTATTGAAGAAAACTATGAAAATGAGGATTTAATGTTTGAAAAGATTGGAGAATATATAGGTATGATGAAAGAAGCAACCAAGGAGGATAGTTAAATGATAGAAGAAGTACTTGATAAAATTATAGATGAAGGATATGATTTGACATATGATGAAGCATATGAATGTATGAATGATTTGATAAGTGGCAGTTATCCTGACAGTATCGTTGCAAGTTTTTTAATTGCACTTCGTATGAAAGGTGAAAGCATTGATGAGATTACAGCACTTACACAATGCATGAAGGATCATGCATTGCAAATTGACTATGAAAGTGATGAATATCTTGTTGAAAGTTGCGGTACCGGTGGTGATACCTTAAAAACATTTAATGTAAGTACTGTATCATCCATAATTGCAAGTGCTGCAGGTGCTAAAATATCAAAACATGGAAATAGAAGTGTAAGCAGCAAATTTGGTGGAGCAGATGCACTTGAAGCTTTAGGAGTTAATATCAACTTAACACCAAATCAGGTGATTGAATCATTAGAACACTGTAACTTCGCATTCATATTTGCACCTAAATATCATGTTGCAACTAAAAATGTGATGATGCTTAGAAAAGAATTGAAAACCAGGACAATTTTTAATTTAATCGGACCAATAACATGTCCAAGCCATGTTACTGCCAGAATGACTGGTATCTATGATCCTGAATTGGTTGAGACCATTGCAAAGGTAAGTCTTAATTTAGGTGTTAAACGTGGCATGATTGTTCATGGATTTGATAGCAAGGGCAATCCTGCAATGGATGAAATATCCAATGTTGGAAAAACAAAGGTAGCATTCATAGAAGATGGCAACATCAATGTACGATACATTTCACCTGAAGATTTTGGTCTTGAATATTCCACAGAAGATGATATTACTGCTCCAGACAGCCCTGAAGAACATGTACAAATAATAAAGGATATTTTAGACAACCGGATTGAAACTAGACAACAGAAAGCACGTATGGATTTATGCCTTATGAATTCAGCAAGCATTTTATATGTTACCGATAAAGTTAAAAGTCTTAGGGAAGGTGTTGAACTTTCACGAAAGGTTCTCAAAGAAGGCATTGCCAAGGAACAGTTGAATAATATAATTAAATACAGCAATACATGATACTACCTTTCTTATCATCTCTATTTTTATCATGACCTTCATTAGAAATAATTCAAATACCTCCCTTTCTTTGAATTATTTTTTTGATTACGCAATTTTAATTATTACCTTCCATATACATTATATTATAATTTCAAATGATGATATAAAATGACAAATATTGTAATAATTGGTGCTGGACCTGCAGGTAGATTTGCTGCGATGAAAGCTGCTGAAGAAGGAAATAATGTAACTTTGATTGAAAAACGCCATATTGGTGGTAAATGTTTAAATCAAGCATGTATGGTTGTATGTGCTTTAACAGACATTTCCAAACATGTTCTTGCTAGTGAAAACTTTAACGATTTAGGTATTATTGATAGTGAAATAAAGGTTAATTATAAAAGGGCATGTAGTCAGATTAAAGAAACACAAAAGAAAATAAGACATGTGATTACTAAGGAAACGACAGGTACTGGTGTTGAATACATTCATGGAAATGCAACTGTCGATGCACAACGGAAGGTTGTGATTGTTGATGATGAGGACGAATACGAATATGATAAATTATTGGTATGTACAGGCTCTTCTCCATTGATTCCAGACATTGAAGGTGTTGAAAATGCATATACATATAAAGATACTCTGAAGTTTGATGAAGTTCCTGAAAAGTTAGTTATTGTTGGCGGAGGTTCTACTGCAGCTGAATATGCTGGAATATTCTCCAGCATTGGAAGTCAAGTAGACATATTATGTAGAAGTACCTTCCTTAAAATGTTAGATGACAATGAAAGTGAGGAATATATTGTACGTAATTTACTTAAAAATACTATCATTCATGAAAATGTGGAAATAAATAAAATTACAGATAGGTCAGTCGAAACAAATTTTGGTGAAATTGAAGGTACTGTTTTATTAGCAACAGGAGTCCAGGCAAATTCCGAAATATTGGAAGGCATTGTTGATATTGATTCCAGAGGAAACATTATTGTTAACAAATATATGCAAACATCCAACCAAGATATTTATGCAGCAGGTGATGTGATTGGTGGAATTCTCTCAACACCAGTAAGTCGTATGGAGGGAATGGTAGCAATAAGAAATATTATGAACGAAAAAGTAACACCGGATTATAGTATGATTCCACTTACAATATCATTATCCTATGATGTAAGTTATCTTAAAGGAAGTGAAGTTTCAAAGAATGGTAAGGAAATCACAATGCCTGCAGCAGCAGGACCATCATCATTCTGGAATATGCTTCATGGAAAAACAGGTTTTACAAAGGAATATATAGATCTTGAAAATGGACATATAAACAATATTCTTGCAATAACACCATCATCCAATATTGCATTACCATACATGGTTAAATTATTGAAAGATGGAAATAATGCGGATAACTTTGACAATTTCCTAGAAATACATCCATCAACAGATGGTATCTTTAAATTAACAGAGTATTATAAACGATTTTTATAAAAAAAAGAATTTTAAGTTGGGAAATTATTTCTCAATATTTTCTTTAATAAACTTACACAAATCTGCGGGTGAATTCAATATACCTGCAGAATATTTTTTTGCAGCCTCTTTCATTTCTACTTGATTATCCAATGCATTTTTTACTACTTCTGATATGTTATCAACATTACTTTCAAGTACTGCACCTTCAAAAACACTTGCTAGATTATGATAACGTCCATATTTTACACCCAAAACTACAACGACAGGTATTTGACAAGCTATTGTTTCATGTAATGTTAATCCATCATCAGTAATAACAGCCAAGTCCAATAAATTATATAAATCCTTAATATAATTGATATAACCTAAGTTAATAATATTTGGATGATTAATTATTGAATTTAATTCCTCTTTTAATGGATCGCCTATTACAAAGATATTAACATCATCATTTTCTTCGGCAAATTTTCTTGCTGCCTTAGCCATATCATCAAATAGGGTTGAACCTGATGAGAATAATATTGATGGATTTTCAGGATTGTACTTGTCTGTTAATTTATCCAGGATATTGTCTTTGTTACCCTCTATAATATCCATTTTAATTGGTGAATACTGTGTATGTACATTATATTTGCTTTCAACATTAGATTTAGTATAGAGTGGTGATTCTGGTAGTAGTAATGTTGAATTTAATTTTAATGATACTTTAGTATCTGTAGGTGTTGCCACTATTCCTACTGCCGGTACTCCAGCAAGTTTTGCAGATAAACATCCAATTATTGCACCTCCACCTATAACTCCTACAACCCCATCACATTTAGTTTTTCTAATAAGCCTTGCACCTTTAATTGATGCAGTTAATGTTTTGAATGCTGCCTTGATAAGTTTGATTTTTGTAGCTGCATGTCCTCCTGCATTAGGAATTGGAGATTTTAGCCATTCCATATTTCGTTTTTTAAAGTAATATCCTGGTGCACTAGGATCCAATACTATTTTAGAATCGATTCCATATTCTTGTAGATAGTTTTGTATATTATATGCTGTTACAGCATCACCACCAATTCCTCTACCTGTAACAAAAAGTAACAATTCCATTTATATTCCCTCATAAGATTAAATAAGTATACCTTATTCATTTTTTAATTATAAATTTATTTGTTTAATATAATTATTAAAAGTTATTAATTATAGAAAAAGATAGTATTTTATTAATGTTGTGGAGATTAAAAAAGATGTAATGATGAAGGATTATATTGGATTTCCTTCGTCGTCATAAACTTCTATACATTCACCTGAACAGTTTTCTGCAGCTTCACTATATATCTCTGCATCATCTATTTCAAGTTCATCTATATTTCCATCCCTTGTTGAACCAACGATTGTTGCAAGGTCATCATCATCAAAAGTAAATAGTGTTTCATCCAATTCAACACAATTACCACACATTTCACAATCGTCTCTATCTAAAATTACTTCATACATAAAAATTCGCTCCCCCAAAAAATACGCATTAATAAAATTAGTATCATACATAATATATATAAATGTTTTGGTTTTTAAGTTAAACAAAAAATTATGAAAATTGTAAATTGAATTATAAAATTCAACTAATAAAAAAATAGAAAAATTAAATCATTCATTTTTGATAATGAATAAATTTATTTGTTTTTTAAGAAACTTTTACAGGATTATACAATAATCTTCTAAAACCTAATGCTATTAAAAAATTATTTTTAACTTGAATCTGCTTATTTTCTAAAATTAATTTTCTAAATAGATCACCTAATCCGCCACCAGTCAAGACATCCATCAATAAGTCCCCAAATGTAGGATTGTCTATTTTAAGATATCTTTCAAGATAGTATGTTAGTGTTTCTCTTCTTAGTTCTGCAATTATTATTGCTGTTATTAAAAACAATATTAACATTATTATAAATTCTACTGGGTAAAATACATTAGCCGGTAAAAATATTTTTGTAAATTCTGCTGATACAAGTGCAAGACACATACCAAGTGCTACACCGAATGAATGATTTCCTACCTCTCCCATCATAATGTATCCAGAATAGTCAAGTGACATGTAACCTAAACATATCATGAATAATAATACAGGTATGTAATATGCTACAGAGCCCAATAATACTAATATTGCAAAGGAAAGTGCGGACATGATTAATGTTGTTATACATGCAACTCCTGGCTGCATATCAGCAATATTATATATCTGTATCATTAAAGCTACCAATATTGCAACAGGTCCAGCAAGATAATATCCCCAAATCATAACTATAATAAGTCCCAGACCTCTGACTAACTGTCCTACTTCCAGGTATGACGTTAATCGTTTTCTTCCGATTACGTCATCAACAAATGCAGTAATACCTATTATAACTATTAAATATTTGTATGGTTCAGGAAATAGTAATACCATTACTATAAATGGTGCTATTCCAACTGCTTTAGGAATACCGCCACGTATATCTTCAAATAAATTTCCCTTAATTTTAGTAAATAATACAGTAAATACTATTGTTAAGATTAAAGTTAAGAATAATCCAGTTATCCATTGTAGATAAACTTCCATTATCTCACCTAATAGTTATTTAATGCAATATATCATAACATGAACTATGATTTTCTCATAGAATATTATGTTATCTATATAATAGTTTTATTAATTGAAACATTTAAATGTTATTTACATGAATAATTTTTTCATGAAATCTATATGGGATATCTTAAAAATGCCGCTATTGAACCTAGAGCCTCCAATTGTTTTCCACCATCATGTTGACTGCTTATTATTTCAACAGTACCACCCATATTCTCCACGTTATTCATTATTTGTTGTGTCTTTTGTTGTCGTACCTCCTGGTCTACAACTATTAATTTTTCAACTGCCGCCATATTTGTAGCATTTGATACCTGTTTAAATCCATATGTAACCAGATTTGATGACTTGCCTATTTCTTCTAATAATTTATTTACGGTTGCAATTTCCTTTGCTATTTTTGCATCCTTGGATAGATTTTCAACAAGTCCATTTTTTAGTACTTCCTGAATACCTGCATGTCCTCCAGAACCGGTATTTTCCAATGTTGCCTTTTTGGCCATTTCAGGATATTTATCTTCCAAGTAGTTGTAATATCCATTCTTTGTAAATCCAGGCCCAATTATTATTAGTTTGTTGAATGTTCCGTGCTGTAAAATACTTTGAGTAATGTCTTCATAGTATTGGTTTATTTTTTCCTTCCTATCCTTTTGTATGTTTCTTTTACCGGATATGTCACCTATTATAGGTCCCACATATTCTATCCCATACTGTTTGATTAATCCAAGTTCAGTATTATTGTCTTCAATTGCTATTATTATATCCTCGTTTCTCTTTGAAGCTTCTATTGCCTGGGTTAATCTATCAAGAGTCCATTTATTCCATGTCTTTTGTATCCTCAGACTGTTATTTATCTGCATATTTATTGTATGATGTGATCCAAGTGGCACCAAGTCTTCAGGTCCTGACTCTATGATTCCCGTAAAACGTAGAATCCCTGTGTATTTATGGAATGCAATTTTTTCCACCCTTACTCCAAGATAAAATGTTTTCTTGACTCCTCTATCTGCCCTTGTTTTTCCACTATTATTGTCCTGTATTCTTCTGGTAGTGAGTGTTGATATGTAGTCGCCTATTTCTACAATATGAGATAAATGCCATAAATCATCAAGGTTTTCTGGTATTACTTCTATCAATCCTATTTTTTTATCCTGGTTTTTTATTTGCATATTATATTTTCCTTCTTTTGTTTAAGATATAATATATATTATTGTCTTGATTTATTTTATATTTAAGTAATAAGTTTTAGTGATAATAGTAATACTTTTATATGATTATTAATAAAAATAGTATTACAAAAATATGAGGTGAATCAATTAAAATTATGAACAACAATAAGAAAAACATTATTATAAAATCAATAGAACAAGCAGAACCATGGGAAAAAATTGCAACAAATATAGATGGAGTATACATCGTTAAAACACCAGAACATAACAATCATCAAACAATATTTGTAGAATTGAATCCGACATCCAATGGAATAACACTTAAAAGAAGAGGAATATTTATAAAAAATTCCACAGAATTCCTTGCGATAAAAAAAATATGTGAAGATAAAAGAATAATAGATTTACTGGATATAATAAATGAAATTTATTCAAAACGTCCACTTCCAAGGATAGAAATATAAGAAACTACAATTATAAATAATAACAAGAAAAAATAAATAGGATGGATTGGATAATGACTTGTGATGAAAAAAGTGATGTGACAATTATTGGAGGAACAAGAGGATTGGGCCGGTGGATTGCCGAAGATTTAATAAACAACAACATAAGTGTTAAAATCACAAGTCGTAACAAATCCTCTGGAGAACAGATTGCCAAAGAAATAGGGGCATCTTACTCAGATAACAATATTGAAGCAATACAATATTCCAAAATAATCATATTTGCCGTTCCGATAGAATATATGGTAGATACAATAAAGGAAGTTGCCCCACATGCCCCCCAAGGGAGTCTGTTGATGGATGTGACCTCTGTTAAAAGAAGACCCGCAGAGGCACTGGAAAAATATGCACCAGAAAACTGTGAAATATTACCATGCCATCCAATGTTCGGACCAAGAGTACCTTCAATAGATGGACAGGTAATAATAATTACCCCATTAAAAAACAGATACAACCAATATGTTGAAAAAATTGAAAAATATCTCAACGAGCATAATGCAAAGCTTGTAATCAGTACTCCTGAAGAACATGACAAAATTATGAGTGTAGTACAGGGATTGACTCATTTTTCATATATTAGCATTGCATCAACCATAAAGAAACTTGATGTAAGTGTGAAAAGATCAAGGGAATTTGCAAGTCCTGTCTATAATTTAATGCTTGATATGATAAGTCGTATAGTATCCCAAAATCCATACCTATACTATTCAATACAGGAATCAAATGAGATAAATGTTCAAACACGTAGAACTCTGATTGATGAAAGCATAAAGTTATGTAACTATATTGAAGAGGGAAAAGTAGATGAATTCATAAATAATATGAAAAATTCAGCAAAACATCTTGATGAATTTGAGGATGCACTTGGAAGGTCTGATAAGGCAATAAGTATTCTCACACAAGATGTTAGATACCTTAAGGAAAATATTGGCAATGAAGTAGGACTTAAACACCAATATTCCAACAACATACATGTAGGTATTGTCAAATCAGTAACTTCAAACAATGTTACGCTAATTAAAGATAACAAAAACGAAGTGAAGTTGAAGATATCCAATATTAGAATATTAAGCGATGATGAATTATACAAATGGAAGACAGAAAACATCAAATTGTATTCATATGATATATCCATACTTACTCCAAAAACTGCTGATGAAAACATCTTAAAGGATATCATAAGCAAGATTGATGAAATTGTTAGTGTTGAATTGATTGATGTATATACTGGTTCACAAATTAAAGATAATCAAAAAAGTTTAACATACAATTATAAGACATTTAATAAGAAGGATAATATAAAAGTTGAAAACTATATCAAAGCAACAGGTGCACAAATAAGATAACCCCCAACCTTTTTTTATTTAGAAAAATTTTTTAAAAATAGTGAATTTAATTAAAAATGAATTTAGACCGTATTTTAATCAAATAAGTACTTATGAATTTTTATTAAAATTAATAATAATATTTAATGAAAATTTACCTTTTTTTAAATATCAATATACCTTGAATTTAGAAATAGAATTATTATAGAAAAATTATATTTTAGTAACCTTTATATACTAAAAGGTATAAACTTATAATTACAAAAAGTAAATAAAATAAATTACATTAATAAAATTTTTTAGTAACCAAAATATACTAAAAGATTTCTCACTATAATAAATTATATAAAGAATAAAGGAGGAATAGAATATGGAAAATGAATTAAAACTAAAAGTAGCAGAAGCATTTTCACAAGCAGACATCGGCCGATCAGTTGCAAGAATCGACCCAAAATGTATGGAAGACTTAAACCTCAAAGACGGTGATGTAATAGAAATTGAAGGAAACAAACTAACAACAGCAACAGTCATAGCATCACAATCAGACGTAAGTCTAGGAATACTAAGAATAGACAGTTATCTCAGAAAAAATGCAGGAACATCCATAGGAGAAGAAGTAACCATCAGACCAGCACAAATCAAAGAAGCTAAAAAAGTTAAACTAGCACCAGTAGACCAGGAAATAGCAATACAAGGAAACATTAATGGCGTATTCCTAAACAGAATAGTCAACAAAGGCGACATCATAATGACGGGAATCAGAAGACCACAACCACAAGTTCCAAATATGATGTTGGATGATATCATAAACCAAATGATGGCAAACCGAACATCAATAGGCGAAATAAAACTCGCAGTAGTTAGTACAAAACCATTAGGCCCAGTAAAAATAACAGAAGATACCCAAATAGAAATGGAAACAAAACCAGTAGATCCAAGCAAATTCGAAGGAGTAGAAAACCTCATAGACGTATCATATGAAGACATAGGCGGATTAGAAAACGAAGTTAAAAAAATCAGAGAAATGGTAGAAATACCACTTAAAAGACCAGAACTCTTCAAACAATTAGGAATATCAGCACCAAAAGGAGTATTATTACACGGTCCACCAGGAACAGGAAAAACATTACTTGCAAAAGCCGTTGCAAATGAAACAAACGCACACTTCATACTAATAAACGGTCCGGAAATCATGAGCAAATACGTTGGAGGATCTGAAGAACAACTCAGAGAACTGTTTGAAGAAGCAGAAGAAAACAGCCCATCAATCATATTCATAGATGAACTAGATGCAATAGCACCAAAAAGAGCAGAAGTAACCGGAGACGTAGAAAGAAGAACCGTAGCACAACTCTTAACATTAATGGACGGACTAAAAAGCAGAGGAGAAGTAGTTGTAATAGGTGCAACAAACAGACCAGATGCAATAGATGAAGCACTAAGAAGACCAGGACGATTCGACAGAGAAATAGAAATAGGCGTACCAGACAAAGAAGAAAGAAAAGAAATCCTAGAAGTACATACAAGAAACATGCCATTAACAGAAAATGTAAACCTTGACGAACTAACAGAAGTTACACATGGATTTGTAGGAGCAGACCTGGAAGCACTCTGTAAAGAAGCTGCAATGAGAGTACTAAGAAGAATACTGCCAGAAATACAGACAGACAAAGAAGTACCACAAGAAGTACTTAAAAAAATGGTACTTGACAAACAAGACTTCAAAGATGCACTTAAAGAAATACAGCCATCAGCACTAAGAGAAGTACTAGTACAAATACCAGACATTACATGGGATGATGTAGGAGGATTAGAAGACGCCAAACAAGAACTAAAAGAAGCAGTAGAATGGCCACTAAAAACACCTGAAAAATTCAAACAATTCGGCATCACCCCACCAAAAGGAGTATTGCTAACAGGGTCTCCAGGAACTGGAAAAACATTACTTGCAAAAGCAGTAGCAAATGAAAGTGATGCGAACTTCATATCAGTAAAAGGACCAGAATTACTATCCAAATGGGTAGGAGACTCTGAAAAAGGTGTAAGAGAAATCTTCAGAAAAGCAAGACAAACTGCACCAACAGTAATATTCTTTGATGAAATAGATTCAATAGCATCCACCCGTGGAGCAACAGCAGGAGACAGCGGAGTAACCCAAAGAGTAGTAAATCAATTACTAACCGAAATGGATGGAATGGAAGAACTACATGACATCTCAGTAATAGCAGCAACAAACAGACCAGACATAATTGATCCAGCACTCCTAAGACCAGGACGATTTGACAGACATGTAGAAGTTGGTCTTCCAGATGAAAAATCAAGAATAGAAATCTTCAAAGTCCATACAAAAGACATGCCACTTGCCGACGATGTAGACTTAGAAGAACTTGCAAGAAAAACTGAAGGATACGTGGGAGCAGACATAGAAGCAGTCTGCCGAGAAGCAGTAATGCTCACACTCAGAGAAGATCTTGATTCAGTGGAAGTATACATGTCAGAATTTGACAAAGCAATGAAAAAAGTAAAACCCAAGAAAGAAACAGAACTAGTCTCATACAACTAAATAAATACAATTTGTGACTCAAAGCTAATTAACAAGAAAAATAAAAAGTACTAAAAATTTAAGTAAAAAACGCGTGTAAAATTCAAATATAATTATTTCCTCCACCCTTTTTTTTATTTTTTAATTTAATATATACTTATTTTCTATAGATATAAACACAATCCAACATGTATAATTATTTAAACACTCAAATAAATCATATTCATTTAAAGAATATAATATGTGCACACTAAATTAAATAGAATAATCATTCTATTATTTTTTTAAAAAAAAAACAATTAAAACATCAATTGAATTAATCCAAATATCCTTCTGAGAATATTTTTATAAGATAAATTCCAATATATCACAAAATATGTAAATATCAGATAAAGACTAGTAACATTTATCTATAAAAGATTCCTAAGAAACTTGATTAAATGCAATATTATCTGTTAAAAAAAAATGTGGAAGAAAAGATTTAACTTAAGCTTCCGTAATGGTTAATGTTTTTGAATCTTCAAGCCGGTAGTTTGATGAAACAAATACTGCCGTAATGTTATAGGCACCTGCCTTGTATTGTTCCGGCAATGTGTATTCCATGTTTACTTGGTTGTTTGATACTTTGGCATAGATTACTTTGCCGTTAGCATCTTTAACTGTTTTTCCATTTATTTTAAATACCACTTTACCAGTATTTACGGTAACATTGGTGTTGATTGTAGCAGACAGCGTGACTGTAGCACCAACCGTTGCTGTTACGTCTTCTGTTGTTATAGTTGGTTCAGTTGCCGTTATAGTTATTGCTGTTTTTTCACTTGACATTTTTGCCACATCACTTGAACCAGAATATACTGCTTGTATTGTAGTTTTTTCAGTCCAAGTATCTGGTATTTGATAGTTTTCAATCATTGCAACCCCGTTTGTTACTTTAGCATAGATTACTTTACCTTTAGTATCTTTAAGAGTTTTACCATCCACTTTGAATGATATTTTACCTTTGGAGATGTTGATTGCCACTTCATGTGAACTTTCGGTTCCATAGTTTATGCTTGCCTGTATTGTAGCGTTTTGACCAGGTGTAAATTCGGTTGTATCAACTACAACGGAGTATTCTTTAACCACTTTAGGTAAGTTGTTTTCAATTATGTTATCAGTTCCGACATAATCAGATACAGATTCATCACCTTTAAGATCTGGAGTTACCAAATAATTATCATGTATACTGTTTGCTGTTCCATTGTTTATCTCTACTGCATAGGTATAGTTTCCTACATTTACTGTATTATTGTAACTTACTGTATTGTTGGAGTGGTCTATGAATATTCCCCGTCCAGTTGTCATGTTTATGTTATTATTTGTAATATTTACTCCTACACTCGTGAATCTAGTATATACTCCAACTGTTCTTGATGTTAAGTAGTCTACTGTACTTTCTGTTGCATTATTTGTTCCATTTGCTATTATTGTATTGCCTGATATTGTTACATTTTCTCCTATGGCACCTATACCCATTGGTACACGGCTTGTTAAATATATGTTATTGTCGGATATATTGAGGTTGTTTCCACCATATATTTCCACACCATATGCTTGTCCTGCATCTGCTATAATTGTGTTGTTGATGTAAGATACATTTTCCACTGAATATTCATTCGGTACGTATTTAAATCCCTTATAGGAGTAATCAAGTATCAATGCACCGTATGCTACATGTGGGTTTTGGTTTGCATTTTCACCATAACCTGCCGTGACATTAATATAATTGTTTTCTAAAATGTTATTTGCTATATTACTACTTTCAACATCTATTCCACAAGCATAATAACCTGTAGATTTTGAGTTAATGGTATTATTGCTTATAATATTATTACCACCTCTTGCAACTATACCGTAAACACACTGACTTCCATTAACATTAATAGTATTATCAATAAATGTCGTGTTGCTTCCCAAATATACTCCATATACTGAGTGATATTCATTATCTTCATAATAAGTATCTATTTCATTAAAATTGAATGTAGAATTTGAAACAGTTAGATTAGCATTTTGAGTTTGAGAAGGAATATATCTAAGAGGTATAGTATAGGGTACATTCCATTGACCATCCCAGTTAACAGGAGTTGAATCCGTATTCATATTCACAGTAACATTATTTAGGTTAACAGGACATTCAAAATAACCAATAACATTTATTGGATTTTCATCAGGAAAATCGTTAGTTTCTAAATTTAATCGTTTATTATGATTTATAGTAACATTTTCTATTAAAAAAGTGTTACTACGAATAGGTGCTACTGTAAGCATATTCCAAGAATTAACAGGAGCATGATCATTGTTATAGTTTAATGTTAAATTACCCATAATGAATGTTCGTGCTTGCATCTCAATAAAAATATCAACATTAGTTAGTGTTAGATTATTCATACCATATATCTTAAGCGTTGATGAACGAATATTTTTGATAACATTATTCAACCTTAAACTAGAGACGTTATTAGGAAAATATTCCAGATAGAAGATATAAGTTGCATTTTTTACTGAAATAAGACCATCATCTATTCGTCCTCCCGGCATATATTGATTAAATGATTCTTCATTAGTAATATTAAAAATGAAGACATTTTCATCATCATCAGCTTTTAACACTTTTGCATTACTGGTAAGTTCATCAGAATTATCATCACAGAATGGGCAATTACTACAGAAGATAAGTGGACAATTTCCGACTGTTCCAGTGATAATACTAATATTATTACACTCACATCTCTTATTATTAGTTGCCTGAGAAGCTACATTTAATTCGGTTATTGTATTATTGCATAAAAGATTGTTTTGTCCAGTTAAACTAACTTTTGCCGCTGTATTTTTTATGAAAGTACAGTTATGTCCAAGTGTCACACCATTCAAAGTATTTGAAGTTATTGTACTGTTGTTTGTTGGCTTAAATGATGCATTATTGTAGATTGTGTTGTTGATATAATAATTACCTTTATAACGGTCACTATTGTTTCCAATTTGTGGAGTGGCCGGATCAGTATAGAACCATTGTGTAGTTATACCCTGTCCATAGATATCTACAATATTATTTTCTATATGATTATCATGTCCTGTTAAGGTAATACCCCATGTTATATCAGATTCTCCCTCCGGTCTGGATACTCTATTGTTGGTAATATAATTGTACGAATTGAGTTCCAAATCCGTATTAGCCATTCCAACAATATTATATGTGGTTAAATATAATAAATTACCTACATTTCCACTACCAGTTATATTGTTATTATGAATTGTACAGTTATAAGCTGCTGCGAGTACCAACGTACTACTTCCAGAGTTATTAGTAGTTGAAAATCTGGAATTTTCTACCGTGATAAAACTGGAATTATCCCTAATTGAGAATGTTCCTATTCCTTGTCCAATTCTTTGATTGAATACTGTTTGATTAATATTATCAAAAACTATATTAGTAGTGTTTCTAACTATCACCTGTGTGTTATAAAATGCAAGATCAGATATGGTAGATCCTGATGCACCCTTATCAAATATAAATGAAGAACCTGTTTCATTACCTTCATAAGCACCAGATGTCGTATTTAATGTAATTGTTTTATTATTACCTAAAATGGTTACTGGTTTATTTACAACATATGTAGTATTGTTATAACGGGATATGTTAGTTGTAAATGAAATAGTGTCTTCATCAGTTACATTATCAGTAAAACCATTACTTGTAAAATAATAATCAAAATTACTATCATTTACTTCAATTAACGACCTTGTTTCCTTTTTTATGTTTTTATTAGTTTTTTGAGTATTATCACTTGTTTGCACTTCATCAAATGAGTTTGTCTCAACTTCTTGTGTCGAGATACTGGATGTTTCAACAACATCCGCAGTTGCATCATCAGTTGTATCCGTTGCTGATACTACTGATATGCATGCAAGTAGTACAAGTGTTAATAAGAAAAAACCTTTAATATATTTAGATTTTAACATATTTTTATCACCAGTTTAAAAAAATGGGTTTAATCATCAATTCATTAGATTTTGAGATTATTATAAACAGAATACTTTTAATGTTTTTAGAGAGTCTTGTTTTTGTTATAATGTAATGTATTTTGTAAATAACCCAACATATCAATTACTAATTATTTTTAAATGTTTACTTGTGACTCCCCTATTTGTCTTTTAAAATTAAAGTACATTTTATATAATTAATCATAATGAATAATCATCCCCATATTTTAGTTTTTACTCTGGCAAATATATATTTAAAAACAAAATATTAATTAAAATCAATTATAATTTAATTAAATAAGTAAATATAAATGAATGTTTATAAAGAATCTTAGTGAAAATGAGATATTTTACAAATATAAAATTATAAAAATAATTTTATAAAATTTTAAATATTATTCACTAATTTTATATCATAATTATTTAAAAAAAATAATAAAAAAAAATTTTTATTAATCAATTTAATTTAATTAGTTAAGTTATTATAAAACATTTTGAAGTCAAAATTTTTTATTTCATGAGTAAAAAATAGGTTTATATATGAATGATAATAAAGATAAGTATGTATAATATTTATATGATAATGTTTAATAAAAATATACTTTGAATCTACATAAGGGGAGGGGGGGTATATTTTATGACCATCGTTCAAACATTCAAATTGATAAAAGAAATATTCAGAACAAGCAACAACCCCATTACAATATTACTCTATAGAGCAGGAATTCTTAAAAACATAAGCATAAATACTAAAAATTATGGAAACTTTGAAATTTCATCAGAATGGAACAACACATTTATTTTCAACCTAATATATTCATATCTAGTTAATGTTCCAAAAGATATTTCACCATCAAAAGAAGATATTAATATATTTAAGAAATTTATAGAAGATGTTTTAAGTAAAGAGGACATCGTAACTGTAGATTCGTTAAAATTCTTAAACAATAATACAATCTGTACAGTAAGTGAACGTTTAACCGATAAATACAATGTAACATTAAATGTCAAAGATAAAATAGTTCTTGATTTAGGTGCAAATATCTGTGATACAGCATTGTTTTATGCAAAAGATGGTGCTAAGAAAGTATATTCATATGAAGCTTCACCTTCAGTTTATGAAGTAGCATTGAAAAACTTAGAACTAAACCCCAAATACAAGGATATTATCGAAATTTATAATCTGACAATATCAGACAAAGAAATACTGAAGATACCTATTGAAAATGATGTTTTTAGTGCAATCACATCTGAATTTAATGATTCAACCAATAAAGAAATTGTTGAAGTAAACACCATCACCATCAATGAGATTGTAGATGAAATTGAGGGGAATGTTGATGTTTTAAAACTAGACATTGAAGGTAGTGTCATAAAAAAATAAACCGATTAAAAGCCATAAAAACAAAAAAAACCAATAAAAAACAACAAAACATCAAAAAAACAATTAAAAAAAAATCTTATTAAAACAAAAAACAAGAAAATAATCAAAACAATGAATTATGGAAAATCCCCTTAAAAAAAATATTTAAATAAAAAATTTATATCAAAAAAAATAGTCATAAACAAATCCATAAAAATAGGATTACAATTAACTTATTTGATAAAATAACAATTTAACATTTTAAAAAAAATATACATTAACAACAAAACAAAGTTATCAAAAAATAATATATAACCTCTACAAAAATATGAGCTTTCTTAAACATGAAATAAAATATAAAAAAAAAATAATTAAAAATGTTAATAAAACAAAAATTTTATTAATCAAACTTTTATATCCGGATCAACATCACCCATATTAAATACTTTTTTATGATATGAATATGGTACTAAATCCTTAAAAGTTTCATAATGAAATTCAGCACTAGTATCTGACTCAAATAATTCTTCACTAAAACAATCATTACGAACAAAAAAAGCATTAACTCCGTTAAAATCACATCCAACAAGAGAATACCCTTTAGATTTATTTAAATCATGAATTGCTTGTAAACTAGCACCCATATTTATATCATTATTCCAATAAGGATCATCTTTCTTCTTAATCCATACTATTGGTGGAAAATAGACTGCATTATATTCCATAATTAAAACTCTTGGTTTATATTTATTTATTGATTTTCTAACCCAATAATCTGTAGAATCAATATCAATAGATAATAAATCCAATTCTTTAGGAACACCACATTCATCAAAGATATTTTCAATATTCTCTGGTGTAACAAAAGAATTTTTTACTTTCAATTGCTTAGATTTGATAGGCTCATTAAAAGTTTCATTTATCTGAGAAACATATTTTTTATCAGCTTCTATCCATAATCCATCCCATCCTTTTAAAAGCAACAGTGCAGTATTAGACTCAATTCCCTCTTGTAGTCCGAATTCAACAAAAAATTTATTGGTGGTTCCTATTCTTTTGAAAATTTCATCAATAATTCCATCTTCACCATTTTGTGAAAATACTGTTTTTCCATAATGAGTAATACGTTTTGTACCTTTATATTTTGGATTTTCATATAAACATTCATTTAAATATTTCCAATCCAATCTTTCTGTTTTATGTAGTTTCTTATTAAAACGTACCATTTTCTTTAAAATCTGTATCCATGTTAAATTAGGTTTTATCATTTCTATCAACAAAAATATACTTATTTCTCTTGTGATTCGTTTAAAATTGGACATATTACAAATTGAATCTAAAATTTGTCAAAAAATTAAAATTAATATTATTTTAATCTTAAGATACATCATATATCATAACCATAATTTTAGATTATACTGAATAAAAAGTCATTTTTAATAGATACTTTTTATTAAAAAAGTAATATTCAATAATATAATCAAATCACTTTAATATTCTATATGGATAATAAAAATAAATATACCTTTCTTATTTAATCAAGAAATAAATAACGGATTAAATATCCTTATTTTTCTAATATTACTTTAAATACATATAGAATTTAGAATGAATGAAAATTAAATATTAATAATATGAAAAATAAATAATGAAATAAATGATAACTGAAAAATAAGAAGCAAAACTCGTTTAAATTAAAAAAATAATTAAATTATAAAAAAATATAAAACTATCTAATTATAGAAGTAATCTTATAATAATAAATAAAAGGTAGGATTTTAACATGGCATATGATATTAAAGATATTAACTTAGCACCAGAAGGTGAAAAAAAGATTAAATGGGTTCAAAGACACATGCCCGTACTTGAATCAATTAAAAAGGAATTTGAAGAAACAAAACCATTTGAAGGAATAACAATAGGATCATGTCTACACTTAGAACCTAAAACAATCAACCTAGGATTAACACTGCAGGCAGGTGGAGCAGAAGTAGTTATGACAGGATGCAATCCCCTATCCACACAGGATGATGCAACAGCAGCAGGTGCAAAGCTTGGACTAAACATGTATGGATGGACAGGACAAACCACCGAAGAATACTATGAACACCTAAACAAAGTATTAGACTATGAACCAGATATTGTAATTGATGATGGTGCAGATTTAATATTTTTAATACATAAGGAAAGACCAGAACTATTAGACAAACTACGTGGCGGATGTGAAGAAACAACCACAGGTATACACAGACTCAAAGCAATGCATGAGGACAAGGCACTTAAAATACCAGTCATGGCAGTAAATGATTCCTACATGAAATACCTCTTTGACAACAGATATGGAACAGGACAATCCACATTCGACTCAATAATGGGAACAACCAACTCCGTAATTGCAGGACAAACTGTCGTAGTATGTGGATACGGATGGTGTGGCCGTGGAATAGCAATGAGAGCAGATGGTCTTGGAGCAAATGTAATAGTAACAGAAGTAGATCCAATCAGAGCACTAGAAGCAAGAATGGATGGATACCGTGTAATGACAATAAAACAAGCATTACAAGAGGCAGACTTTGTTATAACCGCTACAGGTAACCGTGACATTATCTCAGGTGACGACTTTGACTATGTTAAAGACGGATGTGTACTTGCAAACTCCGGACACTTCAACGTTGAAATAAATGAAGAAGACCTTCTTGCAAGAACAGAAAGTCATGAAACAATAAAACAGGACATAGAATGTTACACACTAAAAGATGGAAGAAACGTGTACCTACTAGCAGGTGGAAGACTTGTAAACCTTGCAGGTGAACATGGCCAGGGACATCCAGCCGAAATCATGGACTTAAGCTTTGCAATGCAGGCACTATCAGCAAAAAGAATACTTACCGAGGACATGCAGCCAGGAGTATACAAGACAAGAGATGAAGTAGACCAGGAAGTTGCAAAACTCAAACTACAAACCATGAACATAGAAATAGACCAGCTGACAGATGAACAGAAAGATTATATGAACAGCTGGGATGTAGGAACATAGTATTTATTTTAATACTAATTCTTAAACTCCTTTTTTTTGTAAAAAAAAATATTAAAAGGTTAATGGATAATCTAGAATTATTATTCTAGATTAGTTTATGCTATTTTTTCTTGGATAGTTTAAATTTTAATATATTATTTTAGTGGCAAATAAGTATATGTTAATACAAAAACTATTAAAAACATTGCCAAACAATATCTTTTATATGTTTTATCATCCTTCAAATCTATAAACAAGTACTTATCAACCTTATCCACATAACATATTAATAACATACAAATTATACAAATCAAAACATAAATCAAACAATGAATATTATGTAATGTATAATAATGAGTCATTCCAAATATAACACAGAATGCTGAAATAAAAAGACAAATAAGTTGTGCATAACCCGCATGATAACCTAAAAATGTATCTTCAGGTAAATTATATTTCAGAATTATTTCACTTTTATCAAATATAGCTATAAAAACATCCTCACGCCAAAGAATAATATTATAAAATATTGCATAAAATATACTTAATATTATCCCCCAAACATAACGTATATCAAAAAATATTGCCGGAATTCCAAAAACAAAACATACAAAGGGAATTAATGCAGAAATAATATTGTTAAATACTGCTGATTTCCCACGTCCCAAAACATAAATACTAGTCAAAGGACTTTTAGTTTCGTCATATGTTATAAAATCCAAATGTTCATCCAAATATTTATATAAAATTTTTGAACAAAAAATATTGAAAATAATACTTAATATCCCACCAAATAATAAAAATAAAAGTAACATATGAAGTTCATTAATCAAAATAACCACCTCCTAATCATTTTCATGAAAACCACAACTATTTAAAAATGCATTATAATAAAAACCATCAATACTATCCAAAAATGAAGTTTGGAATAATTGTTTTGTAGAAGTTAATTTATTATGATACAAACTATTACCTAAAGAACAAACTAATTTATCTAATAGGGTCTTTTCTGTTAATGCCAATATTTTTGATTCTACACTATAAAGAAAATCATTCATATTTACTTCATGATTTGTTATGTTAACTATAGTTGGAAGTCTTAAATTACTTTTAATATAATTACTTGTATAATTAGCTGCTTTTAAAATATCATAATATTTGTAATTTTGTGATGTAGTAATTCTATTTATATGTCTATTTGAATTATTACTTTCATATTCACCAATATTATCTTCCAAATAATCTGTTTCAATATTATTTTCATCATCAGATTTTTCTTCATCAACATATAATTGATTGTTGGTACTATTTGAATAATCTGAAATCATTGAATCAGATGAATATATTGTTTGATTAAAATCCTCTGCGATTACAGGATTAATCAGTAATAAAGCAAATAATAAAAATGAAAATAAAACCATTGATTTATTAAATGTATTAATAATATGTTCCTCATTTTAATGAATAACTTATTACTATTTGTTTTATAAAATATTTATAGTTAATTAAGTATATACTATTTACATTAATTAAATTAAAATTAAAAGTTTTATTAAAAATAATAGTATATATAATTAATTAAATAGTATTATTTATACAAATAATAAATTTTATACTATTCATTTACAATATAATGAATTTACAATAATATTGTTAATTCATAAATAAATATTTTTAATATAATAAAGAAAGATCAGAACTACTAGAAAAAAATAGATAGTGAATGTGAAGAACAAGCACAAAAATACAGAGACTTAAAACTAGGTATGAAGACAAGGCACTTAAAATATCCATAATAACAGTACATGACTCATACATAAAATACCTATTTAACAACATATACAGAACTTGACAATCAACATTCAACTCAATACGGGAAACAACAAACTCAGTAATAGCAGAACAATCTGTCATAGTATGTTGAATGTTACACACTCAAAGATGGAAGAAACATGTACCGGATTGCAGTGGAAGACTTGTAAACCTTGCAGGTGAACATGGCCAGGGACATCCAGCCGAAATCATGGACCCGGAGCTTTGCAATGCAAGCACTATCAGCAAAAAGAATACTCACAGAAGACATGAAACCAGGAGTATACAAGACAAGAGACGAAGTAGACATAGAAGTAGCAAAACTCAAACTACAAACAATGAACATAGAAATAGACCAGCTAAGCAATGATCAGAAAGAATACATGAACAGTTGGGACGTAGGAACATAAAAATGAATAGATTAAATAGGAATATTCAGAAGAATATTCCAACACATAAACCCCATTATTCTAAGAAAAAATAGCTAATTAAAAGAAGTGATGAATTCTAGAACCATTGTTCTAGATTTGTTTGTGCTGTATTTTTGGATAACTTATCTATTGCCATGAATGTTCTTTCTTCTGTAAAGTCATGATCCCCACATAGATAGTCTATTAGTCTTTCTCGTTTTGGACTTTTGAATTTCAATTCATAATCGGTTACTACATCCGGATTGAGGAATATTTCACGGATGTCATTATAGTCCACTTCTATTGTTTTATCAATCTTTTCAAGTACTGTTTCCAGATTTTGATATTTTTTAATGAGTTTTAATCCTTTTTTTGGTCCAATACCATATATGCCCTCGTTGAAGTCTGTTCCAACAAGTATTGCAATATCTATTAGTTGTTCTCTCGTAACTTCCAATTCTTTAAGTGTTTTTTCAAGGTAGATTATTTGCAAGTCCTTTGATTGCTTATTGGATAATTTGAAGTTTTTAAGCATTCTTGTTGCACCAAATTGCAGACAGTCATAATCCTGGCTTACTACTGCAAATGCATCTTTTTGTGCTACCATATATGATGCTTGTGCTTCTCCTTCTGTTTTTGCCTGTACATAAGGCAATCCCATCAAATCCAACAGTTTCTTTGATGATTCTATGATTTCCTTGTTTATAAAAGGCGTACGTGATGCATATTTTCTTGCAGCTTCAAGGTCACCTGCCTTTTTTGCTTCTTCAAATTTTCTCTGTGCTTCCTTTTTAATTTCTATTCTTTCTTCTTGAGTTTTCTTCTTTAATTCTGGTGCTTTTCCATCAAATACATAAACTGGCTTTATTCCCTTGTTTACCAGTGTTGCTGTTTGAAACATTATTCCATTAAGATGTGCGGTTATATTTCCATTTAAATCCTTTAGTGGTGTTCCATCAGGCTGTCTCATGGTTGTTAAAAATTTGTAGATTACGTTTGATGCATCCATGGTCAGTATTCTTGTATTTAAATCATCTAATTCTATGGGTTCAGGTGATGTGATATCCTTAAATTTTACTCCCAAAATCATTCCTCCTTATATAATATTCTTCTTGGCTTTTTATTGTCAAAGTTTGATGTTAGTCCATCATTATATGAATTGGTATAGAATCTTATCCTGTTTATTTTATTGTCATCAAATACTATTATTCCAATTATTGTTAGGATATAGTTTTTTATTATTGTAAGATATAATGATATTTTGTTTGTTGAATGTTTTCGTCCTATCCATATTAGGTTTCGTTGCATATAATAATTTATCCATAATTTTTCATAGGGTCTTCTGTCTACAGTTATTCCAAGTACTGTTTTTTTGAATGTTCCCTGTACACTTCCTTCTGCATGTTTGATAATACTTGAATTTATGAGCTTTATCTTTCCCACACTTCTGAGTCTTATACAGTACTCTAGATCATCTGTATGTATGAAGAATTCCTTTTTTGGATATCCTATTTGACTTATTGCACGTCTATGTACTAGAAGTCCTACAAATGATGCCATGTCTATATCTGTTGTTTGTGTTTGTGTATCTTCATATGTTATGTGTTCCTGTATTGGTAGTCCATGATTAAAGTTAAAGTATCCTCGGTGATGATATAATATATTGTCATCAAGGTCTACCTTTAGACTGGCAAGTGCCACTGTATCTTCCAGGTTATAATATGGTACAAGCTCTTCAAGACAAGTTGGTGTTGGAAATGCATCATCATCCATTATCCATACCCAGTCATATCCATCAGTGTAGGCTTCTTTTACACCATGATAAAATCCGCCGGCTCCTCCGAGATTTTCTGTTAGCCGTATGTATTTTATTAATATATTTTCTATTGTAGTTGTTGATTGAAATGTATCACTTATTTTATCAGGTAGCGTTGTTAGATAATTGTGTTGTTGGAGTAATTCTGGCGTGTTGTCTGTTGAACAATTATCTATTATATATATTGCCTCTGGCTTGGTTGTCTGTGATATTAGTGATTGTATACATTTAATAAGTAAATCTTTACGATTATATGTTACGACCACTGCACATACTGTGTTTGACATTTTAGTTTATTCCTTGTTTAGTTTTTGATGCCAATTCCATGCGGTTTCCACTATTTGATCTATTTGGACATACTGTGGATTCCATCCCAGCAAATCCTTGGCTTTCTGAGCACTGCCAATAAGAACTGCAGGATCACCTTCACGTCTTGGAGTTTCACTTACTTTAAATTGGCGTCCGGTTACTTTTTTTACTGATTCAATTACTTCACGTACGGAGAATCCTTTCCCATTTCCTAGGTTGAATTCATTACTGGTATTGTTTTCATTTAGATATTCTAGTGCCTTGATATGTGCATCTGCCAGGTCATTTACATGTATATAATCACGTATGCATGTTCCATCAGGTGTATCATAGTCTGTTCCATATATTTTTATATCTTCTCGTTTTCCTATTGCAGCATCCAATATTAATGGTATGAGGTGGGATTCAGGGTTATGATTTTCTCCTATGAGTCCTGATTCATCTGCTCCTGATGCATTGAAGTATCTTAGTATTATTGATTTTAGTCCATAGGCCGTATCATAGTCTTTTAGTATTCTTTCAACCATTAGCTTAGTCCATCCATATGGATTAATTGGATTTTGTGGATGATCTTCGGTAAGTGGTATTTTTTGTGGAACGCCATATGTTGCACATGTTGATGAGAATATGAACTTTTTAACATCATGCTTTAGCATCACCTTTAGTAGGTTCATTGTATTTACCACATTGTTTGTATAGTACTTTTCGGGATTTGTAACGGATTCTCCAACTTCTATAAATGATGAGAAGTGCATTACTGCATCTATATCATATTTTGTGAAGATTTTATCTATATCATCAATGTCCTTTATGTCACATTCTTCAAGTATTCCCCATTGAACTGCTTCTTTGTGGCCATAGCTTAGATTATCTAAGATTATTGTTTCATATCCTGATTCATTTAATAATTTATTAACATGTGAGCCAATATAACCTGCTCCTCCAACAATAAGTATCACTATAATTACTCCTGAATTTTTTATAAAAAAGTCGATTAAAAAAATAATTATATATTATTTATATTGTTAAATGTAATTAAGATTATAGGTTAAGATTTGATGTAGAAATTATCTAGAAAAATTATGATATAATCGATATTCATTAGAAAAAAATTATGTTGAAGGTTATGAAAAATCCATAAATATGGATTATCAGTTACATTGTATAATATTCACCATCAGTTTTGAGTACCCTATTTAATAGTTTCTTATTTTCTAATGATACTATGATGTTATATGTTCTTTTAGGTGTTAATTCAAGTTCTCCATAGAGTAAAGCTCCCTCCAGTACATATCTTGGTGCATATCCTTCATATTTTGTTATTACATCCTGTATTATTTCATATGCATCTTCTTCTGTTTTGTTGAGCATATACTTCTTGAGTGCAGATTTATCCTCAACTACTTTAATCTCCTTATCCAAATCATCATAATATACCTGTTTTTCATCAGAATCTAACTTTATAAATTCCTTTTCCTGTAATGATTCCAGACAATCAAATAATATAACTTCAGATATATCCAACATATCCTTTATTCTTTCATAGGATATTTTATCCGGATATTTATCTTTATTGTTTTTAAGAAGCAGTAATATTTTATTTTCATTTTTTGTAATTATTTGCATTGGAAAAAACACCTATAATATTATGTATATTATTTTTCTTTTTCATCAATAATAATTTTTTCAATAACCAAGAGACATAATACAATATGAGAAATATCCACAATAATATGCCAAATTATATAAAGTATAAAAAATATATTAATTGTTACAATAAAATATCGAAAGATATGACTTGAAAAATATAGTATAAAATAGAGCTTATACTAAAAAATAATAAAATTTGAATATTATATTATGGGGAATAATATATTAATATATTTGAATTTAATAATTCCAAATTCATTATGATACCATAAAAAGTATCAGATAATTAATAAAATTAAAAAAATCCAAAATATATAATAATATACATAATACAATAATTCAAAAAAAAGTAAAAAATACTAAAGTATAAAACTAAGGGGAGGTTCTAAAATAAATGTTAGAATCATTATACTTAAAAAGTATTGAAAAAAAGCAAGAGATTACTGAAATATTCAATCAGTTACATAAGGACATCGATGTAGAAAATGTTCTGGAAGATTATAATAAATATCCATTTAAGCCAGAAAAACAGACAAAAACATTCATAGCTACAGATGGAAGTCAAAATTCAAAAAAATTCATGTCCTGCTTTATATATGTCATTGGAAGTAAAACAATCGTCTCAAAAGAAAATAATTTACTAAAGGAATATGAAGGATCAGACATACTCACATTGCCTACAACACAATCACAAAGACTCAATAAAACTCTAAGCAGACAGATGGACATACTCGAATATAAAAGCACGATAAAAACTCTGCAAAAATATCCTGATAAAATAGATTACATATACATGGACGGTTCTGTTCTAGGAAAATTACAAAATTTCAGGATTACAAATGAACTTGACGTATCAGTAGAAAGATTACTTAAAGGACAGATAATGTCCTTTGAAGATGATTTAATCAAGGGAGACTTTAAAGTAGAATTAAAATATCCTAATATAAAAGGAATACTCTATAACAATATAACAAAAATGCTAGAAGAAAAAGATTCAGAGAAAACGTTTAAAGACATTGAATATGATGTAATTGAATACTATGAACAACTTGAACTACTGGCATGCATAAGACATCTGATAAAATATTATCATGGAAAGATAATAGGCATATCAAAGACAAGTACAACCAGACGCTTCTTTAATGAACAAATACCTGATGCAGCAGTACTGGACTATGTGACTACTGAATCAGGATATACAAACCCAAAACATACAAAGGAAGTAAAAACAATTATTACAGTGGATGATACATTTAAAAGACCATTAAACTATCCATTATATAACGATGAAATACCCCATTATAATTTCATAACATTATTTGCACGATTTAAGGATAGAAGAAATGTATTGAAAATAGAAATTCCTGCAATAGATAATAAAGAAGCAGAAGATATCATGAAAAATATTAAATCAATACTTGATGACATTTCAACATCATGTACAGAAGGATATCCTCACATACTAAAGAAAATCCATAATGAAGTAGTAATAAAAAACAAAGACGTTGAACGTATAATAAACAAATTCACAACAATAAGAGAAAATGGCGAAAAAACAGGACGCGACATGTTATAGAAGAAAGTGATAAAAATGATGGAAATAGGAAGATGTATAGGTGAAACAACACCCTACAAAGTAGAGTTCATATCAAAAACAACCCCTGCAGTAGGAGAATATGTATACCTTGAATATGGTGGAAAAACAATACTTGGAATGATAGATACGCTCTTTAGAGGAAGTACAACCTTAGGTGAAGATTTACTTAACCCCGAGACCATAGCCAAAATACTAGAACTGGAAGGAGATATGGACCATTATATACGTGGAACAATAACAATACTTGGAGATAAGGACAAACTCATCATACCACGAACACCAGCACCACCGGGAACACAAGTAATGAAGGCCGACTCCCACTTATTAAAAAGCATATTTGAAAAGGATAACCAGGGTATTAAAATAGGAACATTACTAAACCAGGAAGATGTAGCTGTTAAACTAGACGTTAACAAAATGGTATCACGACACCTTGCAATACTTGCAATGACAGGTGCAGGAAAATCTAATACCACTAGTGTAATAATTGATGAACTACTCAGAATAGGCGGTACAATAGTGGTATATGATATGCACTCCGAATATTCAAAGACTGAATTTAAAAATGGTCAAACACATATAATACCATCAAAGATAAATCCACGTGACCTATCCGAATATGAATATAGAAAACTTGGAAAATTCTCCGAAAGTGCGACAAATCAATTGCCACATCTAAGAAAAGCATATGAATATGCAAGAGATTTAGATGAAAAAGGCACTGAATATCAGTTTATAGATAATATGATATTCTATATCCAATCACAAATTCAGAAATATGAAGCTGAAGAAGATTCAACCATGAAAAAACATATTGAAGCATGCCAACAGGTACTCTTTAAGCTAGAGGATATGACTAAAAAATATCATAAGATATTCCAGACGGATACAACGGATATGGTAGATAATATTATACCAGGCAAGGTAAATATAATAAGTTTAGGTTCATTGAATGAAACCGCAACTGACATACTGGTTAATCATATGCTAAGAAACATACTCCAACGTAGAAAAAATGTTGTAGAAGGAAGCAACAACAATGCAAAAACATTGGATTTCCCAGTATTTTGTGTGGTTGAAGAAGCACATATGCTAGCATCCCATTCAATAAATACCAAATCAAAAGGAACAATTGGTCAAATTGCACGTGAAGGAAGAAAATTCGGTGTAGGATTATGTCTTGTAAGTCAAAGTCCTAAATCATTAGATAGCGGAGCATTAAGCCAGGTAAACAACCTCATCATATTAAGGCTTGTAGAGCCTGGTGATCAGAAGCATGTGCAAAACAGTAGCGAAAGTCTAAGTAATGACCTTCTACAACAATTGCCATCATTAAACATAGGAGAGGCAATAGTTCTTGGACAGATGGTAAAGATACCTACAATGGTAAAGATTGATGAATTCAAGGGAAAAAGCGTTGGTAGTGACCTGGATATTGTAGGTATATGGTCTTCATTAAAAGAAGAAAAAGAACAACAGGATGAAGAAGATTTTGATGACATAATGCGACTTGCATAAAAATTTATGAAGTGAATTAAGATGATACGAATAGGACATTTTGCAGATACACACTTAGGCTATAGACAATATGGACTATCTGAACGTGAAAATGACTTCTATGAACAATTCAATAAGATCATAGATGATATGATAGAAAAAAAGATGGATTTGATCATACATAGTGGAGACTTGTTTGAACAGCCAAAACCTCCAATAAAGGCATTATTAACTGCACAAGCAGGCTTTATGAAATTATTAAATAACAACATACCAGTATATGTTATTGCAGGAAATCATGACAAGCTTCAAAGAAGTGACTCATCCATACCTCAAGAATTATATGAAAATGAAAATTTTCATATATTAACCCCCAATAAGACAACAGTATACAATGATGAATTATTCATAGGTGGAATATCATTTATTGGTTCAAGCAACCAGGAAATGATTAACAAGGCATTGAATATTATAAAAGACAAAGCAGAAGGATATAAATATAAGATATTAGTTCTGCATGGTGGAACAGAGAAGAATTTTAAGTTAAATCCAGAATTTGACAATGAAACAATACCATATGGATTTGACTATTATGCTATGGGCCACATACATAACAGGATAGTTGACTCATTTCATGAAGCAACATTATCTTATCCTGGATCTACAGAAATGAGAAGTGCCAATGAATTAGAGGATTATAGAACAAATGGTAAAGGATATAATATTGTAACATTTGATGAAGAAAATGAAAAAATGGTAACAGTAGAACAGGTAAAAATACCATTGAAAAGGGAATTTATACAAAAGGATATTGAATACCCAGTACTTGAGGAAGAACTCGAAAAATTATATCAAAAAATATGCGCATTAGATAATAAGCCATTATTATTTTTAACAGTTAAAAAAGGAGATTTTGACAGATCAGAGGTAATGCAGGAAGTACATGACAAATTAAAAAGAGATTCATTGACAATTAAATTAAAATATGAACCAACAGATACAGAAACTGGTGAAGATATAACAGAAGAACAACAAACAGCAGAACAAATCATTGCAAAGAAAATTATGGAAAAATATGAAGATGAAGAAATTACCAAATTGGCATTAAATCTATACAAGCAACTATACATACCAAACCCTGAAGAAGCATTAAAAATTAGTAAAAATTATTTTGAGAAAAGATATGAAATGGAGTTGTAGAATATGATAATTAATAAGATAATTCTAAAAAACTTCAAATCACATAAGGATTCAACAATAAACTTGGACAATGGAATATCTCTTATAATAGGTTCAAATGGTGCAGGTAAATCAACAATTCTTGAAGCAATAAGCTATGCATTATTCAAAGAGTTTGATGGAAAAATAAATGAAGTAATCCGTAAACGAACTGATGATACTGATATTATTAAAGAGATGAAAGTAATTGTCTACTTCAACCATGATGGAAAGGAATACAGATTAAGTAGAGGAAAAAGAGGTACTCAAAATATTGCTGAACTTCGTGAAATAAAAGAAGACAACAGTGGATTATTAATCAAGGGAGACACAGTAGTTACTAAAGAAATAGAACAAATACTTGGTGTTGACAAAACATCCTACCTTAATGCAGTGTACATTAGACAAGGAGAAATAACTGCATTGATTGATAAGAGTGCTGGTGAAAGAAAAGCATTAATTGCAAAGTTATTAAATATTGATAACCTACAAAAATCATGGGAGAACATGAAGAATTTAATCCAAAAATATCAGATAGAACATGAATTTAACGAAAAGCAATTGTCAAATAAACAGAAGGATGAACAAGAAAAACGGGAAACTGAAGAAAATATTAAAAAGTATGAAGAAGAAGTAGAAAAAGAAAAAAATAATATTAACAATAAGCAAAAAGCTAATGAAGATAAAGCAACCGAATTAGAATTACTGCGGAAAAAGGAAAATAAATACATTGAATACAAATCCCATATAAATAACATTAATTCAAACATTCAAAATGAAGAAAAAAATAAGATAGAAATAGAAAAAAATTTAAAAAGCATAGAATCATTAGAAGAAGAAAATAAGGAATATGAGAAGAAAATTAAACCATTGGATTATATGGAAGAATTGATGCATAAAAAACAGGAATATGATAAGAACAAGTACCAATTAAGAAGTATTGTTGAAAATATTGATAAGATAAATCAACAAAAAGATATCCTAAAGAATACTAAAGATAGTTACAATAGATATAATGAAAACATAGATTCATTAGATGATTATAGAAAACAAAAAGAAGAGATAACTAAACAAAAACAATCATTGGATTTGAAAAAGGAACAACTGAAAGAATATGAAAATAAAAAAGATAAAAACTTCACCAATGTTAGAAATATTGTGTCTAATGCACAGAAGATATTAGAAAAGAATTTAAATAATGCAGATGAAGTAAAAAATGAAATGAATGAGCAATTAAACAAGTATCAGAAAGAAAAAGAAGATATTAATAAAACAATCCATGAAAACAATGCAAAGATAAGTTCATTCAAAACTACTATAAATAGTACTCAGAAATCATTAAGAGAACTTGAAAAAACAGAAAATACATGTCCAATATGTCAATCAGATATTAGTGAAGACAAACATAAGGAATTATCAGAAAAATATCATCAAGATATAGAAGAGAATGAAAAGAATATTAAACTGTTAAATGAAGAAAATCAAAAGCATATTCTGGAAATAAATACACTTGATGCAAAAATTGATAAGATAAACACAATAGCATTAGAAGAATTAACAACATCCTATGCTAAATTTAAGGATTTATCAACTACCACCAAAAATTTAAGCAAAGAATTAGAAGATTATGATAACATTCAAGAAGAATTTGAAAAGATAAGTGCACAATTAGATAATCTGGAAAAGAATATTAAAGAGTTAACTGAAGATTATGAAAAATATAAAACTGCAACAAGTATATTGAAGGACTATGATGAAGATCTTTTAAATAAACAAAGAAGTGATATTGAAGGTAAACAAGATGACCTGAAAAATATGATGATTACACTTCAATCAAAATTCCGTCCGGTAGATAATCTTGAACAAGAAATAAAATATTTAAATGATGTTAAAAGTAAAGTTGAAAAAAACAAGGGAATACTCAGTACCAAAGAATCAGTAGTTGAAAATCTTAAAAAAAGCAATGATAATTTAACACAATGGAACAATCAACTAGATAATTATAAGAAGGAACTTCAAGAATTAGGATTTGATGAGGAATATTACAAAAAAATAAATGAAGAATATACATCATCAACTAAAGAATTGGAAAGAATGAAAGAAGACCATGTCAAAAAAGAAAATGACCTTAAACATCTTAAAAATAAAATAGATGAATTAGAAAATAAAATGAAAGAATACACCCAAATATCCCAAAAACAAGAACATATCAAAGATTACATTAAACTACTAGAACATATCAGAGACTTATATGGCAAGGATGGAGTTCAAAAAGAATTAAGACATCAGGCAAAACCACGTATCGAAAGTAAAACAAAAGAAATATTCGATGCATTCGGATTTGGATACAAAGACATTGAGCTTGATGATGAATACAATATGACAATATACAACAATGACAACGAAGTCATACCATTACAATTACTAAGTGGTGGAGAAAAAATAATCATAGCATTATCATTGAGATTGGCCATAGCAAAAGTGATTGAAGATACAAAAACAGACCTGCTGATACTTGATGAACCTACTATCCATCTTGATGAAGACAGACGGGGACAACTTGTTGAAATATTAAGTGAAGCAAATATTGCACCACAAATGATTGTCATAACACATGATAATGAATTATTAGGAATATCCAATAACATTATAACAATATCCAAAGATAATGGAATATCCTCCGTAAGTTCAAATAATTAACTATTATTTCAACTTATTCTCTTTTTTGTAATATTAACTGTTAAAATAGATTTGTTTATTAAAAATAGTTCAAGATTTAAAAAAAAATTAATTATTAAAGTGTTAGGGTTATAAAAAATATATGATATAAACCAGTATAAATATACTGGTAACCCCATTTATCATATCAAATATTTTATGAAAAAGAAAAAAATGTAAAAATCTACATGATGTTGTATTTCTGTAATAATAAGAATTCATCAGTAGTTAATTTTTTACCATCTTTGAATTTTTGGAATATTTCTTCAGCTGCTTCTTTTTCTTTGGTATCATCATCATGTTTATTTTCTGATTTTCTACCTCTTGATTTAGATTTAGCTTGATCCATGAATTTGTTAACTTTTCTGATTTCAGATAATTTAGCTTTAACTTCTTCATGTTTAGCTGTTGCAGCTTTTCTGGAGTTAATGAAGTCTTGATGTTTTGCATCTGCTTCTTCTCTTATTCCATCAATTTGGTTGAAGTATTCTATCATTTCTTCATGTACAACTTGTGCTTTATCTGATAATTCTACAACATTTTGGTGATATTTTTCTGATTTTTCTTTTAATTGATCAGCTGTTTTTTCTTCTTCTTCATCACTTTGGATTTTCTTAAGTTGTTTGGTTAAATCAGATACACGTTTTACAAGTTCATTTTCTTTTCTAATATCTAAAACTTTTGTCTGAATAGTTTTATCTATTTTGTTGATTTCAGCTTGGATATTAGCTATTTCTTTTTTACCAGAGTTCCATTCAACTTTTTTAAGTTCTTCATTACATTCATTTCTTAATTCTTTGTTTTCATGAACTTGTTTGTTGATTTCGTCTCTTTCATTTCTTTTATCTAATGCTATTTGGAGAGTGTCTTTGAGTTTTTGGTTTAATTCATCTCTTTCTTGTCTGAATGTTTTAGTGTTTTCATTCATTTCATCTCTTTCGTTTTTAAGAGCTGTTAACTCATCTTCTAACTCTCTTTTAACTGATAGTAATTGGTTGAAGTTTAGTTTTGAAAGATCAATTTCTGGTTTTTCTTCTTCAGCTTCAGCAGCTTCTTCTTCAACATCAGCATCCTCAGCTTCAGCTTCTTCAACAGATTCTTCTTCAGCTTCAACTTCTTCCTCAGCTTCAGCATCTTCAACAACTTCTTCTTCAGTAGCTTCTTCTTCAGTAGCTTCTTCTTCAGTAGCTTCTTCTTCAGTAGCTTCTTCTTCAGTAGCTTCTTCTTCAGTAGCT
>SUTR01000014.1:0-12129 GCA_015062825.1 Methanosphaera stadtmanae | reverse complement strand
CTTCTTCTTCAGTAGCTTCTTCTTCAGTAGCTTCTTCTTCAGTAGCTTCTTCTTCAGTAGCTTCTTCTTCAGTAGCTTCAACTTCTTCAACTGTTTCTTCTACTGCTTCTTCAGTGGTTGTTTCTTCTACAATTTCTTCTTTTTCCATAATTTTTTCTTCGTCTGCCATTATATCAAGTACCTTCCTTAGGTCTTTTTCATCAATTAATTTATCAGCGTTTTCTTTGACTATTGGTTTTGCATTATATGCTATTCCTAATTTAACATTTTTTATTAATTCAAGGTCGTTTGCACCGTCACCTACTGCGGCACATTCATCTAGAGTTATTCCTAAATCTGATATTAAATCTTTAAGAACATCTAGTTTATCCCGTGTTACAAGAGGTCCTGATACTTCCCCAGTTAGTTTTCCATCTTTAACTTCTAGAGTATTGTAAAATGCATAATCTGCATTTATTTTTTCCTTTATTCTTAATGCGATTACATCAAATCCGCCAGTGATAATTACAGTTATATATCCTTGATTTTTTAATTCGGTTGCTGTTTCAACTGCACCTGGATTGAAAGGTAACGTATCCATTTTTTTATCTATTTCATCAATACTTATACCTTCAAGCATTTTAACTCTTTCTCGGATTGATGTTTCATAAGGAATTTCTCCCCTCATTGCTCTTGCTGTTATTTCACTTATTTCATCTTCAATACCTTTCATTTCAGCAATTTCATCTATAGTCTCAGTGTCAATTAAGACATTGTCAAGATCTAATACTACCAATTTAATCAAAAGATCACCAATATTTTTTAATATAAATCAAGAATGATTATAATGTGTCATATTCAGTCTATTCTATTAAACTTATATTTGTATATGTTTTTTTTATAATATTTAATATGTACCTCTTTTTCCACTTCTTCCTGTTTATATTAAGTTTAGGAGTTTATTAGGGTGGTTATGTTTGGAGTATGAATAAATTATCCTTTTAACATTGGATTGTTTAGGTAAATTATTCTTCTATCAAGTATAATTCCATTAAACGTTCTTTAGTTTTTTGAACACCTAATGAAGCTTGTTCTGCTGTTTTAGCTCCAGTACAAACAACTTTTCCTGAACCAAATAGTAATAGTACTACTTTTGGATCAGCTAACCTGTATACTAAACCAGGGAATTGTTCTGGTTCATATTCAGTGTTTTCTAAATCTAGAGCAACTGCTTCTAAGTTAAGTATTTTACCTAAATTAGCGGATGCTACTATATTTTGAATTTTAATTTCGAATTCTTCTGGAATATCTGCATCTAATTCTCTTATTCTATCTACTGTCATGTGAATAGCTTTGATAGAGTCTTCTATGCATTTTGCACCAGTACATACTAATTTACCAGATCCAAATATTAAAGCAGCAGTTTTAGGGTCTTTGAGTTTAAAGACTAATCCTGGGAATTGTTCTAGATTATATTCAACATTCTCTAAAGCAGGTGCAATTCTAGGTAATTCTAATTCTTTACCTAAAGTTGCTGATGCCACAATGTTTTCAACTTTAATTTCTACATCTGCCATTATTTCTCCTCCATTGTATAAGTGATAAAGATTAAATATTATTTTATTAGAAAAGGATTATCAAATAAATAGATAAATATTGAAAAAAATGATATATAAATATCTACAAAAATTTCTTAGAATTATAATCCATAATTTGGGGTTTAAGAAAAAAACATTCGACCATCCATTCTCATTTATATTTTATTAAATAATATTAACCATAATACTAAATAACATATTATGTATTTATATATGTATTTTATTTCTATATATAGTTAACTAGTGAAAAACTTTAAAAAAATAAATGTAATAAATAACAATAATATATTCATAGTGATATAATGATTGAAGTAGAAATAAAAGCAAAAATAACAGATAAAAATGAAGCCTTGAAAAAAATTAAAGATATTGGTGGAGTATATTCACATAGCGAAGAACAAGAAGATTTTTATTTTAATGCACCAGATAAAGATTATAGAAAAACTGATGAAGCGTTACGTATAAGAATTATTCCCCATGAAGATGGATTTAAGAAAATTTTAACATACAAAGGTCCTAAACTTGACAGTATTAGTAAAACACGTAAAGAAGTAGAAGTAGAAATAGATGATATAGACAATATGACCGAAATTCTAATAAACTTAGGATTTAAGGTATCTGCAACAGTCTCCAAAGTAAGAAGAATTTTCAATTATGAAGAATATACCATCACCCTAGATAAACTAGATGAATTGGGTTATTTCATGGAAATAGAATATGTTACCAAAGAAAAAGATGATATTGAAAAGATAACTGAAAATATCATGAAAATATTTGAAAAATTAGAAATAACAGAAGGCTTTGAGAGAAGAAGTTACTTGGAATTATTAGAAGAAAAATGATTATATAAATATATTAAATAATAAGAATAAATATTAATACTAAAAATAATAAAATTGTAAACAATTTAATAATATATAATAAAACTTCCTTTTGCAAATACTTGATAAGTATTTTTTTTATTAATTAAGATTAGAATTTTTAATATTACATTATTATGAAACTTCTAATAAGGGGGGATAAAAAATTAAGGACAGATTTGTAAGTATATATAATCAAGAAGTAGCATATGATTTACCTGAACATATAAATATATACGATACCACATTAAGAGATGGAGAACAAACACCTGGAGTATGTTTTTCATTAGAACAAAAATTAGATATTGCTCGTAAACTTGATGAGTTACGAGTTCCACAAATAGAAGCGGGTTTTCCAATAGTATCTGAAAATGAAAAAAAAGCTGTTAAGGCAATTGCAAATGAAAATTTAGATGCGCAGATAATCTGTCTTACCCGAACAAAAACTGAAGACATTGATGCTGCAATAGATGCTGATGTTGAAGGTATAATAACATTTATGGGAGCATCTGATTTACATATTGATGTTAAGATGAACAAACCAAGAGAAGAAATCGTTGACATTTGTATGAATGCAGTGGAATATGGAAAGGATCATGGATTGTTTGTAGCATTTTCAGCAGAAGATGCAACAAGAACTGAACTGCCAAAACTAATAGAATTATATAAAAATGCGGAAGAATATCATGCAGATAGAATACACATAGCAGATACGACCGGTTCCATAAATCCTTATGCAATGCAGTATATGGTTAGAAACATTAGACAAGAAATAAAAACGGAAATTGCATTACACTGCCATAACGACTTTGGATTTGCTGTTGCAAACTCCATAGCAGGATTATTTGAAGGTGCATCAGCAGTATCCACCACCGTAAATGGTATAGGTGAAAGAGCAGGAAATGCATCATTGGAAGAGCTAATAATGTCACTGAAACTATTATACAATAAAGACTTAGGATTCAATACAGAAGTAATACATGACTTATCACAGATGGTCTCTGAATATAGTCAAATACCAATTCCTGACAGCAAGGCAATAGTGGGAAATAATGTATTCAGACATGAATCTGGAATACATGTAGATGCAATAGTTAAAAATCCTTTAACATACGAACCATTTTTACCTGAAATGATTGGTACAAAAAGACAGATTGTTCTTGGAAAACATTCCGGTAAGGCAGCAATAGAAGAAAAACTAGATTCACTGGAAATTAAAGTGGATGATGAGAAGCTTCTAGAAATAGTTAAACATGTTAAAGAAGAAAGAGAAAAAGGTGAAGAAATCACCAATGATAAATTTGATGAAATACTAAAAAAGGTAAACATCAAATAGATGAGGGTTAAAATGAACATAACTGAGAAAATTCTTGCAAAAGCATCAGGTAAAGATGAAGTAAGTCCGGGAGATACTGTTGATGCAAATATTGATGTAGCAATGAGTCATGACGGTACCAGCCCACCTACCATCAAGGTATTTGAAAAATTATCAGATAAGGTATGGGATCCGGAAAAGATTGTATTGGTCTTCGACCATAATGTACCTGCAAATACTATGGGTTCTGCCGAATTTCAACAGGTAGTACGTGACTTTATTAAAAAACAGAACATAACCAATCATTATATACAAGGAGAAGGTATCTGTCATCAGGTGCTCCCGGAGAAAGGCCATGTAATACCTTCAAGTGTTATTGTGGGGGCTGATTCACATACCTGTACCTATGGTGCATTTGGAGCATTTTCCACAGGTCTTGGAGCTACTGATTTGGCAATGGTATATGCAACTGGAAAAACATGGTTTAATGTACCTGAAAGCTTGAAGATAAATGTTGAAGGAACATTACAGGAAAATGTATATTCAAAGGATCTTATCCTCAGAATCATCAAAGAATTGGGTTCATATGGCGCAACATATAAAAGTCTTGAATTTCATGGAAATACTATAGATAACTTGAGTGTTGATGCAAGACTTACAATGACCAATATGGTAATTGAATGTGGAGCAAAAAATGGTATAATGATACCTAACAAACAAACAGAAGAATATCTACAAAAACGTGGCATTAAAGACTATACGATAACATATCCTGATAAAGATGCAGAATATGAAAAGATATATGATTTTGATGCAGATGAACTTGTACCCCAGGTTGCATGTCCTCATAATGTAGATAATGTGAAGGATATTGATAAGGTTGAAGGCACAACCATCAATCAGGCAGTTCTAGGCTCCTGTACAAATGGTCGTTATGAAGATCTGGAACAGGCAGCAAGAGTTCTTGAAGGAAATACAGTACATGAAGAGGTACAGTTACTGATATTTCCTGCATCACGTAAGATTTATCAGGATGCAATTGACACAGGCCTGATTAGCATATTCAACAAGTCAAATGCAATAATATGTAATCCGGGATGTGGACCTTGTCTTGGTGCTCATATGGGTGTGATGACTGATGATATGACATGTATTTCTACAACCAATAGAAATTTCCTTGGTAGAATGGGTAGTGCAAAGTCATATGTTTATCTGTCAAATCCTGCTGTTGTTGTAGCATCTGCAATAAAAGGAGAAATAACTGACCCATCCAATATCTAATATCAACACCCTCTATAATACTTTTTTTAACGTTATACTTTATGTTATAAATAACCGTATATTCCTTCATTATTATTGAAAATCCATCATAACCATATAAAGGCAAAGCTATCTTTTGTTTGAAGAAGAATATGATTTATAAACTAATTTTTTAGAAAAAAAAGGAGATTAAATAAGAATGAAATAATTAAAATTCTTTGATTTTAGATTTCATATAATCTAATATTTCATCTTTAACATCATCATGAGTAAGTGCCATGTCAATAGAGCTTTTAAGCCATTCCATAGTATTTCCTATATCATAGATTGTTCCTTCAAATGTTGTAGCAAATACTTTTTCCTGCTCATTGATAGCATCAGTTAATTGTATTTCACCACCAACTCCGGCCTCTATTGATTCAAGTTTGTCAAATATGTCAGGAGTTAATATGTATCTTCCAGTAATTCCTAAATTTGAAGGAGCATCTTCTAGTTTAGGTTTTTCAACAAGATTATTGACTTTATATACATTGTCTTCTAAGCTTGTTCCATCTACAATACCATAACGTTCAATTTTTCTTTCAGGCAACTCTTCAATAGCTATTGTAGAACCACCATATTTTTCATAAACATCAATTAATTGTTTGGTACATGGAACATGAGAATATGTTATTGTATCTCCAAGAAGTACAGCAAAAGGTTCATCACCAATATGTTTTTTAGCACAGCTTATAGCATCACCTAATCCATTCTGTTTCTTTTGACGAACATAAAAGATATCTGCTAAATTAGATATTGATTGAACTTCTTCCAAATAATCAAGTTTTCCCTTGTGTTCAAGGTTATATTCTAATTCCCATGACTTGTCGAAATGATCTTCTATTGGTCTTTTACCCTTACCTGTAATAATGATAATATCATCAATACCAGAGTTAACTGCTTCTTCGACTACATATTGAATTGTTGGTTTGTTAAATACAGGTAGCATTTCTTTAGGTTGTGCCTTGGTTGCAGGTAAAAATCTTGTACCTAACCCTGCTGCTGGTATTACAGCTTTCATTTAATATCCTCCTCATAATTTTATTACAGAATTTTCTCCAATTACGAAACTTCTTCCTTTTGGATAAGTGTTTTCATCTGATAATATTTTTGAATTTTGTCCCAGTAAGCTTTCAGTTATTCTTTTGTCTGATCTTATTATGGAGTTTCCTATAACTATTGATGAATCTATTTCTGATTCAATTAGTTTTGTTTCATCTCCTATGGATGTGTATGGTCCTACATATCCTTTGATTTCACAGTTTTGGCCTATTATTGCAGGTCCTTTGATTACTGATCCTGATTTGACTATGGTGTTTTTACCGATTTGTACTTTTCCCTTGATTTTAACGTTTTCTTCAATTATTCCATCAATTTTTGTTGTTAGTGTTTCAAGGATTAATTGATTTGCATCAAGTACATCTTCTGGCTTTCCAGTGTCTTTCCACCAGCCTTCCACTACAAATGAGTCAACATTTAAGTCTTCATCTATTAACTGCTGGATAGCATCGGTTATTTCCAGTTCTCCACGCCATGAAGGTTTAATCTTACTTATTGCATCAAATATGTTGTTTTTAAATAAGTATATTCCCACCAATGCAAGATTACTTTTTGGATGTTCTGGCTTTTCAACGAGATTTATTACCTCATCATTATCATTTAATTCAGCAACACCAAATTGACGTGGATCCTCTACAGGCTGCAATAGTATTCTTGCAGAAAAGTCTGATTCATCAAATTCACTTACAAATTCTTCAATACCTGATTTAAGAATATTATCTCCAAGATACATTACAAATGATTCTTTGCCAACAAAATCTTTGGCAGTAGCTGCTGCATGAGCTAAACCTTTAGGCTCTCCCTGCATGATATAGGTTAAATTAACTCCTAACTTTGAGCCATCACCTAATGCATCCTTAATCTTATTTGGCATATTAGTTCCAAGAATAATTCCTATTTCAGTTATTCCAGCATCTCTTAAATCTTCAATAGCATATTCAATAACTGGCTTGTTAGCTATTGGAATCAACTGTTTAGGTCCTGTATGTGTTAATGGCCTTAACCTTGTTCCGTGTCCACCAGATAAAATAATACCTTTCATATTGAAAGTCTCCTTAATATTAGTTTTTGAAGTTCCTGTAATAATTCCATTACTAAGATATTCATTAATAACAATATCTTTATGTTAATACTATTATATTTTACGAGAAAAAATAGGAAAAATATTTTAGAAATGAAAAGGATAATACCATAGGTTATTATGAAAAATTAATTCAACAAGAATAAGATTTGTAGGTGAATTATCAAATCCAATATTAAATGAAAAACTATGACAAAAAAGAGGGAATGAAAAAAAGAGTAAGAAGTTATAACTTCTTATATAAGTATTGACCTAGTCTACGAGATAATGCTAATATAGTATAGATAGGAGGCAGACCTGGTGCTTCAGGAAGAACTGAACCATCTGCAACATATAAATTCTCTATGCTAGTTTCAAGATTGCAGTCAACTACATCACCAATTCTTGCCGATGAAATTAGATGAGCACCCCTAACATGGGTTGAACATAAGCTTTCAATATCTGCACCAGCCTTTACAAGAATATTTCCTGCTATTGCAGCACCTCTTGCAAGCAGGGATGCATCCTCAAAGTCAATGCCCTTGACAACTTCATTCATATAGACATGTCCCTTTAGATTATCAGGAACCTTAATCATGAAACTGATAATGTCATCTTCTGTTGCATCAGGATACTTCTCCCTGATTTTTGGAAGTAGGAATTGACTGGTATGTGATGCGATGACAATATGGGGCAGTTTAATGAATTTGTTCATTTGTATTTCATGATTTTGTCTTGCACCCTTTAAATAACCTCCAACAGTTATAAATGGATCTGTTGCAAATGTTTCACCAGCATTTATTCCAACGCCACGCAACAATTTTGGAGTGACCATTCCACCAGCGGCAACTATTACAACATCAGCTGTATACTGATTGCCTTGATTGGTTTTAACGCCTTTTATCTTATTGTCTTCTACAATCAATCCAATTACTGATTCATTTATAATAAGTTCGGATCCATTTTCTAATGCATATTCCAAATCAGATAAGCTGCTCCACTTTGCACCATGAGGACATCCCCAAGCACATAAACCACACTGTTTACATTTATCAGGATTGATTCCTTTAGGCATTGGCTGCATGTTTAAACCTAATTCACCAGCTGCCTTTTCAAGTAACCTATTTATTGGACCAACATGACTGTCTGGCATTGTTTGTATTCCAATTTCCTCTTTTAATTGTTCCAATTGAGGTTCAATATCTATATTATATTCTTTTAATTCATCAACTAATGTAGGAACATAATTTCCAGCAATCACCAGAGATGATCCACCTACCAAATCTGTTTTGATTAGTTCCATTTCATTTTTATCCCATACATCATAGTATTTATATGCTTCTCCAGCCTCACTTCGTGGACCTTTTTCAATTATTTTAATATTAACATCAGGATTCCTGGATAGTTCTTTTGCGACACTTAAACCACCAGTTCCTGCTCCTACAATTATTACATCTGTCATTATCTCACCATCATATATCTATTCTTTGAATGCTATCACTAACTTCATTAAGAATTTCTTTTTGATTGATTTTTTCAATTATATTTTTTGTTAATTTTAAGTCTGCATGTGTTTCAGGATATTTTGGAACTGCAGCACATCCACCATCTGGAATTATTGATATTTCATATGTTCCAATCTTTTTTGCTATGTCTTCTATTTCAAGTTTATCCAGACTAATTAATGGACTGAATATCGGCAGATTACAATGATATCTGCTGGCATTTATATTGTCCAATGTTTGTGATGCTACCTGGCCAATACTACTTCCATCTACTATTGCAGTGGCCTTTTCTTTTTTGGCCAATCTCTCAGCAGATTGATACATCCCACTTTTACATAGAACACATGTCATTCTTGGAGGTGCCTGTTTTTGAACATATTCAAGATATTTTCCATATTTTATGGAGTATACTTTAATTTCTTCACCTAAAGAATATCTTCTAAGTTTTTCTGCATGTTTTAATACTTTTTCCACAGTACCTCGTCCATATGGAGCGTTGTCACAGTGCAATAGTATTACTGAGCATCCACGTTTAAGCATTTGAAATGCTGCAACCGGTGAGTCAATTCCACCAGATATTAGACATATTACTTTTCCTTGACATCCAACAGGCATGCCGCCTAATCCTTTAATCTTATCAAAATAGACATAGGTTTTATCCTCACGTACCTCAATGTAAATTCTAAAATCAGGATTAGATAAGTTTACCTTGGCATCAAATTGTTCTATTACAACAGATCCAACATAACCCGCCATTTCCTGACTTGAGAAATCATGTTCTCCTACACGTCTGCATTTTACGGCAAATGTCTGTGTTTCGGGATTAAATTTTCCTTGACCAATCAAATCTGAAAGTGTAGTATTGACCAAATGTGCAATTTTATCCTTATCTGTAACTGTCTCATATATTTGACTATATGAAACAATACCAAAAACACGGTCAAGTACTTCTCTAACCGTATTATCATCTTCTTGAGTTAATAGGATTATACGTCCATTATCATTGATAAATTCACAATCCAATCCTGCTTTAATATTTTCCATTAATTTTTTCTCGAATTTACTCCGTATCTTTCTACTTTTTATACCGATTTCTCCATATCTTACAAAATATTTCATTAAATCACCTATCATAGTTAGCTTAAAAGCATTTATATTATCATTTAACATTTTTTCCATTGAAAACATCACTATTGAGTGCATTATTCTTGAATGCTACAATAACTGTACAAATTGCATCACCCAATACATTTATTGCTGTTCTGAACATGTCTAAAAAGTGATCAATACCCATTATAATTGTTATAATATCCAATGGCAAACCTACTGACATAAATAGCATATTCATTGAAATTATTGCTGCTGAAGGTATTCCTGCAGCACTTATTGAAGCAATAACTGCAGTAAATATGATTGTTATTAATGCAGATAATCCCAAATCCATACCATAGGCCTGTGTTGCAAACATTACTGCACATCCCTGCATGATTGCATTTCCATCCATGTTGATTGTTGCACCCAATGGAATTGAAAATGATGATACTTCTTCAGAAACACCCAACTGTGATAATGTTTCCAATGTTAATGGTATAGTTGCATTGGATGATGTTGAAGAAAATGCAAACATTAACACTGATGAAAATTTTTTTATGAAATTTATTGGACTTAATCTTGTAAACAACAGTAATAGTAATGGATATATTATCACTGATTGTATGATTATTGCTAAGATTACACATGCAATGAATTTAAATAATGGCATTAATGCATCTAATCCTAAAGTGGCGAATGTGGATGCCATTAGACAGAATATTCCTATTGGTGCTAATTTCATAACCCAAATGGTCATTTTTATCATTATTTTATTGAATTGTGTGAAGAAATCTTTAACTAGACGTGTTTCTTCTTTTAGTACTGATAATATACCACCTATTATTAGGGCAAATATGATTGTAGGTATCATCTCCCCATTAGCCAATGAGCCAATAGGATTTGATGGAATCATGTTTAGAAGGGTCGGATAAGTCGGAAAGATTGCTCTTTCTTTCTCTCCTCAGAACCGTACGTGTCCCTTTCAAGACCTACGGCTCAAGCATATTGTTTACCTATAAAAGAGAATACATCATATCATATTTACGCTTTGTATATAAGCATTCGTATGGAGTTAATCCCCACCTTTGCTTAATATACTCTTCGTATTTCTTATCGTATGGTGTGCAGTCATGTTTTATCATCATTGCATATTGGATATGTGTCCATACCATTTTCCGAAGCTGTAATTCATGGTTTTCTGGATCAGTAAGTATATAATTATCTTGATGTTTTCCAAAATAATCTTCTTTGAAGTACTTATCTCTAATCCATTTCCATGACTTATTGGGATGACTTCTTGTTAGAAATCTTCTAACTAAAGTCCAGATATATGTATCTGCTTTATTGAAGGTGTGTTTGGCACTGGATTGTTTCCAGTAATTGGCTGTTCCAGTTATTAACCAGTTACTCCTTTTTATTAGTTCAGTTACATTGTTTCCCTTGTTTTCATCAAATATGTGTTTGACTTTTGTTTTAAAGTTCTTTAATGATTTATTTGAGGGTTTTATTAGTACTTTGTCTCCGGTTTGTGTTTTGTATGTTCTTATGTTGAATCCTAGAAAATCGAATCCATCATAAATGCTTGTTACAAATGTTTTATCCGGGGCAAGACTAAGTCCTCGTTCTTCAAGATAGGGTTCTAATAGTTTATACACGTTTTCGGCGTCTTTCTTGTTTCTGCAGAGTACTACAAAGTCATCTGCATATCTGACTATCTGATAGCGTGAAAAGTTATTGTAGTATCCTTTCTTGTTTTGTTTGTATTTTATATTTAATGCTTCGTCCATTCCATGTAGGGCTATATTTGCAAGTAGGGGTGATATTACTCCTCCTTGTGGTGTGCCTTTTATGGATTCATGGAATATGTTGTTGTATACATATCCTGCTTTTAGCCATGACTTGATTATGTCTTTTGCTGGGAAGTTTCCTAGCTGTTTTATTATCCAGTCATGTTTTAATGTGTCAAAGCATGACTTGAAATCACCCTCGAAAATCCAAGGTCTACCCATAAATTGTGTAGATTGGTGTATTCGTGCTATTGCATGTCCTGCGTTTCTTAGTGGTCTGAATCCATAACTTGTGGGTTCAAAGACTGCTTCGAATCGAGGTTCAAGGGCAAGTTTCACGAGCATTTGAACAGTCCTATCAGTTATGGTAGGAATGCCTAATGGTCTCTTTTTACCATTTGATTTATCAATGAAAGTTCTTTTAACTGGAGATACTTTCATCTTGTTGATGTTTATTCCTTTGACTTTATAGAATAATGCCATTCGCATAGTATCAGAGTTTACAAGTACATTGTCAACTCCAGCAGTTCTTTTGCCTTTGTTGTATTGTGTTGTTCTCTTGATACTATATAATA
>SUTR01000116.1 GCA_015062825.1 Methanosphaera stadtmanae | reverse complement strand
TTTCGTTATAGCGTGATATAACGAAGTAAAAATAAAAAGTCAGTTAAAAACAAGTAAAAAGAACAGTATTAATATATTCATAACAATATTATAAATTTAAATTACATCCCCGTTTATTTTCCTTTAAGACTATCATAAATATCATGAATAAATTTATTATATTATCAAGTTCCTGTTATATCAAAACCAGATTATATAATTAACAAATCATGAATAAAAATAGCCTTTTAAATCAATGCTATGATAGTAAGTAAATACTCTCCTTCATATTCTTTGTATTATATAGTAATTGTCTAATTAAATAATTGGAGGAGAATAAAATAATTTGTAAAAACTTAAACAATAGTATTCCTTGAATTACAATTGACGTTTTATTTGTTTATCTTAAAGTAAATCCATATCAAAGTCAGGATAAAAGGGGATAAATCACTGATGATAGACATTATGGATGATAATATAGATAACCATATTTGCCATTGTTCTGGAGCCATAGTATCACCTCCAATATACAATTAGTATAGTAATCATTACAAAAATTGTACCAAAGGGTTAATACAATTACCATTACATAAATATGATTATTTTAATGTCTCATACTACCTAGTATTGATGATTAAACAAGGAATTACTCAGTTTATTGATGTAGTTTACAATTATGTTCTCCTCCATTTATGTATGTTCAAATGTTAATATAAGTTATAAAATAACTTGAAATAAATAAAATATTTAAAATAAGTAAAGTGTTTTTATCAGATTATACCGAAAAGTAAGACAATACATTAATTTTAATTAAATTATTCATTTAAAGTAAAAATAATGTTGATTGTCTTGTTTTCGCCCCTTTGTTATGAGAAATACTACGACTCCAGAATTTGTTTTATTTGAGGTATGTTTTCTCATAGTAGTATTTATGTTGGTAATATATATAAATATTCCCTCAATTAAGACAATACTATTAATTTGATCTTTTTTTCTATGCGCCTTTAGTACTTTTTAGGATTTATCTGCTATATCATTTAATCTTTTTTCTCTTTGGTGAATCTATAAACATTTATAATAATATTAAACCCTATAAGGAAATCTTACTTATCAAATCATTGTTTTAAGCAATATAAATAAAATAAGAATGAAATATTATATGAAATATTTTAATTAAAATTAGACTTTAAATCATATTACTAGGATAGTATAAAAAATACTATCCTTTATATGATTTTTCCCTTAAAATATGCACAAACAAATCCCTTACATATTCTATATAATACTAGGTTATGTTAGTATTTAAATTGTTATGTTACTTTCAAGCTCATATGCTTAGCATTATAATGGTAGTTATCTGTCTCTTGTGCTGTTATTAGTATGTCATATGTTCCCTTGTTTTGTGTTGTTGTGTAGTCATAGGTGAATTTTCCATCTTTTGATGTGATGTTAGCTATATCAATTCCCGCTATTTTAATGTTTAATTTGCTTTGTGTGATTAGGTTTTTGTTTTTGTCGGTTATGTTACCAGTTATTGTTATCTTGGATCCTTTATTTATGGTGATGGTGGTTTTTTCCAGGTTGATAAACTGGTAGTCCTTGCTGATTTTTAGTGTGGTTGTAGCGTTTCGTTGGTTGTATTTGTTGCTTTCATGTATGTTTATGCATATTTTGCTGTTTGATTGTGTGTCCACGGGTATTGTGTAGTTATAGCTTAATATTCCATTGTTGATGTTTATATTAGTTGCTATTGTTTTGTTGTTTAATAGTATGTCTGCTTTTAGGATTCTTTTACTATGTTCGCGTTCACATTATTGAGAAAAATATAAATATATTTGAGAATGAATTAAATATTTTATCTGATAAAAAACCGATATTAATAGCTATAGGAAATGATGCATATAATATTCTACAAAATAGTTTAAGTGATAAATATCTTATCTAGAAAATCAAACATTATTCATATCAAATTGGTAAAGAAGACTATCGAAAAGAAGTATTATCTATTCTAGAAAGTATATGAATATTTCTCAAAATTATGGAAGATAACCAATTAAGTAGTAATGTTAAAAGAGTATTTAGAGAAATAGCAGATGAAAGTCAGTCAATAAAATACCTCAATTAATCAATCTTTTATATAATAATTCTATAGAATTAGAATCTGCTAATTGTTTTATACGTTATAGTTTATATTAAATATTTGTCATACCTAATTTAATTATAAAGATAAAGTATATATATTTACTAAATCTATAATATTAATCATACTAGTAATTTCACTTAACGGTAGGAGTTATAGTATAAGCGATTAAAAATGTTAAATTGGAGTTTCTATACGAAATTCTAATTTTAATAACATTTAACTGATTTTTTATAATTTACTTAATATACTTAATTTAATTTAGAAGCAGCTTTATCAAAAAATTATTATTTAATTTTATATATATCTATATTTGTAGGTATAGATGAAGATCCTCTATGTTTGTTGATAATTTCTTTTAATCGCTAGATTATCATCAAACCCATTATATCAATAATTGGAGGTGAAACTATGACTCCTATCGTTTATCAAGTTTTAGCATTTTTATTATTGCTACTTGAAATAATAAAGGAATTAATTTCTTTATACAAAGTTCTGAAAGAGTAATCACCTCTTCTTTCTAAAAATAGCTGTCGAATGATGCAGGATATGGATATACCTACATATTAAAAACAATTTGTATTTTAAAATATCAACATCTTATTTTTTTAAACTATTACATAGTTATTCTAATTATAAACTAATAATTATTGAAACATCAATTAAAAATAGCTTGAATCAGTAGATTAAGAGATAATAATAAAAAAAATTATAATATTAGATTAAATAGAAATTTATTTAGAGCATGACAAACCGGAGGGAGATAATTTTTTGGATAAACTGGAAGGGATAGTCCATCAGATGTTATAACAAACTCTGTTGATTTGAAAAAAAATAGTTATAAATGAGGCAAACAATGATATTTTTGGATAGCAGTTATTTAATAAATTCTTTGAAGTCCATTTATTTTATCAAAATCATCATCATAACTTAATATCTTGTTTATATTATTATCTTGCATTGTTTTTAGTATTAAACAATCGGAGTAATTAATGGAACCATTATAATAACTATATATATTTATGGCCTCTTCATAATCTGATTTTTTAAGATATTTAATGTCCATTACTTCATTTATTATGGTATATATCTTGTTTATATCGACTCTTTTTTCATATCTTCTTATTCCATTTAATGTTTCTGATAATACTATATTATTAATAACACGATATTCATTTATGTTCTCTGATATTTCACAGGAATGTTGGTTGTTTTTTTCATTTTCTGTTAATAGGGATATTAGAAAAGATGAATCTATGAAATACAATTATATTTCACCTCTTCCGGCAAGTTTTTTTATTTCAACAGCATCTACTTCCTCATCAGCTACAACTAAACGTGCCAAATCATTTAAACTTCTTTGTTTTTTAACTTTTATTATAATTTCATCATCCC
>SUTR01000013.1:2737-53678 GCA_015062825.1 Methanosphaera stadtmanae | reverse complement strand
GTAATTGCCCATAATGGACAAAATACCAATATGTATACCACTAGGTAATTTTTAACCTATGGTATATATATTTTAACTAACTTGCTTTTATACTTTGTTAATTTTTCATTTATTTATATGAAGGAATAAAAAAATTCAAGATCCATCTTATGACCATTCATATTTGAAGAAATTTAATCTATGAGAATCATATTCATCCAAATCATATACTCTGTTTATTCCACCTACATTATCAAAAGCCTGATTAAATGATACAATTGTCCGTATAACTTTTTGTTTCATGAATTCCAAGGTTATAAAATCATCAAATGACAAACCAACATCTGCCGTGATATATTTATCTATATCATCATAGGGATATTTTGAACGAATAAACAATTGAATTCTAGTACACTTATCCAAATAATAATGTATTTATCTTTTGACATCAACAGATTCCTCTTCACATAATTTCATTACATTACAGAAGATATGAAAAGGAATATATAATGTATAATCTTTCTGAAAATATGGTGTAATCACATTTGCTATTTCACGATTTTTATCATGTATACATAGCAACGCATGCAAATAGGAATAATCAAGCACTATTTTAAACATATTAATCACATCTCCAATAAATTCCAACTTCACACAAAACATAGCAAAAGGACAAGTAATGAGTCTAGATAATCTCGAAAAAATATTAAAACACAATAATCCAGAATGTAACATTTAAAATAATTTGTAGGGATTGTTTAAGATGTGGAAGAAATAGACCCCTAGAAGAAAAAAGAAATGTATATGAATGTTATTAATCATGCTTTTTATCTCAAAATGACTGCTCTTCTTTCTAAAGGAGAATTAAAAAAATCCAAAAAATATTAAATGTTTATATATTAAGTGTATTACTATTTATAAGTTAATGTAATGTTTATTATTTTGTATATAATTTACTTAATATATATGAATTATATTATAATACTCTTTGATAATATATTAATATTTACATTTAAATTCATAATAACATGGGACATGTTAAATATATCTTTTTAGATGAGACTTTAAATCAGTAGTATTTTCTGATTGAATTTTGATGATTTGTTATTATGTTTATCTTGTGATAAATTCAATACATTTTATGATAATATGTTAATTTCAAGATAAAATTACCCCATTATCTTCTAGAATAATGTGAATGTGATGTATGGTACATATATTATTTTTCCATCTTGGGTAATTTGACTGGTTGAATTTGATATTACAATACCATATTCTGATTTATAATAGTTTATGGCTGAGATTATTTGTCGTTTATTTTTTTTACCTATACCAACTTCTATTGGTATTATCTTTCCAGTTAGTGTTTTAATTAAAAAATCCACCCCACCTACTCTAGAATCAAAGTGTATATTAAATTTGTAGTTATTTTCTATTTTTAGTCTGTATAGACTGTATGCAACATAGTTTTCTAGTAATATTCCATTTATCTCATTCACACTTCTAGTTGTACTTCCTCCATCATTCTGGAATATTGCTGACTTCATTTGTGTAGACCAGTAATAATATTCTTTACTTTTTTTGTTCCTTTTTGAGGGTGATCCATATTCTTCTATTTGAAATATTATTAATGATTGAGTAAGTGCTTTTAGTAATTGTCTTACACTTGTTTTTGAAATGTCTAATTTATTGGATAGTTTATCTTCAGATAATGTTCCTGGTTTTTGTAAGGCGATGATATCCAGTAGAGGGTATGCTTTTTCAATGGTTTTGCTTGTAATGGAAGTTATTTGAGGTAAATCTTTTTCTATTATTAAATCTTTAGCATCTAATGTTCGTTCATTTGCTTCAATTAAGTCACTTTGCAAGGTTAATGGAAAACCACCTGTTTGAATATATTTTTCCCATTCTTTTTTAACAGAATATTTTAGTTCAATAAATTGGTTATATTGTACTTCTTTCTCAAATTTTTTCATTTCAATAATATTACCTTGAAGCAGTAGCTGTATTAGCATTTCCTGTAAGTTATCTGGAAATTTCTGAAAGTGTTTTAATGTTAAATATTCTGAAAAATTTATTGGATTTATCTCTCTTATTAATGCTCTTCTACGACTATCATTATCATTTGTTAATTTTAAAGCATTTGATCCTGTAAATATCATAAATACATTTATAGTTTCATCATATATTATTTTTCCAACTATGCCCCATGCTGTTGAGAGTTGTGTTTCATCCAGGAAGATAAATAATGGTTTATTGTCTAAATAATATTCCTCATTAATGTCTTTAACGAATATATCAAAGTATTGTTGCAAATCGATATTTCCCTTGTCTTTTAACCTATCTAGATTTAAATATAATATTTGATTATATTTTATGTTATGTTCAGTAATTAAATAGTTGTATAGTTGATATAATATTGTTGTTTTACCTACTCCACGTAATCCGGGCATGATTATGAATTTATCATCACTGTATTCTTTTAAAAATTTGTCTATATATTTTTTAATTCGATAATAGTCATTTCTTTTGTTAAGTTCTTTTCCATGTTTAAATATCCTATTTTTAACAAGATGAGGTGTATTTTCTATTGTTTTTAATATATAATTTTTTATTATTTCTTCATCCATTTTAAATCACAAATTGTATTATTTTTTTTGTTTAATATTTACATTATATCATAGTTTGTTTACTTATATTAATATAGTTATAGTTTTTTAAAAAACTATCTATTTATATATTAACGGTTTTTTAAAAAATTATTTATTTATATATTAACGGTTTTTTAAAAAACTAAAATCAAAAAATCCTTTTTAAAAATTATCTATTAAAAAAGAACATATCTAACCAAAACATTTTTACTTTAAATGATGAAAGCAATATTAAAAATAAATTATTTAAAAATACATTATAAACATGATAAACTCAGAATAAATATAATGAACAATTATAGTTTTTTACCATAAGTTTATGTCAAAAAATTCAAATAACCAATTTTTATAATAACTAATATTGTCTACAATTTCATAAAATAAAGAAATAAATAAACCTATTAATTCATCTAAGGTTTCATAATCAGAAATATAAAGTTCTCTTTTAATATCTTTCCATACATCTTCAATAGGATTTAAAAATGGACAATATAGTGGTAAAAACACTAAATTGATTGATAAAATATCACACATTTCTTCCACAAATTTTGCACTATGTATTCGTGCATTATCTAGAACTAAATTCAATTTTCTTTCATTTTGCAGCAGATGTATGAGTTTTTTATTATTTAATTCTTCTTTAAGATATTTTCTTTGTCTATTAGCAATTTTATAATTGTTAATTTTGTTTTTAGTACAGTAATAACTTAATTTTTTTGGATTAATATTATGATCTTCATCATATATTTTTTCTAAAACTTCTTCACCCACTTTTTCTGTTAACAATTCTATTTTTATATTGGTAATATCAATTTTAGGATTAGTTACTACATTATATAATATATTTGTTGCTTCTAAATTTTCTATTCTAGATATTTGATAACTACAAAGTGCTATTACAAAATTATTTGAATTATTTTTTTTGATTGAAAAATACATAGGATGGGCAGTTAATTCCTTGAAAACCTACTGCATTGGTTCCAAATCTCTTTCCTGTTTTATGGATAATATTTGGATTTTTAAAACCATTTATAGTGGGATTACATAGACATCTTGTTGTTTGAGTGTTATTTTAAGCTCTAGATTCATCAAGTACTGTCAAAACTTCTGTTTCTAAATCAATTTCTAAAGTCTTTTTTTTTAAATATTCTCTTGCTTCTGATGGTTCTTCATGATATCTAATAAATGGTATTTTGATAGTTTAAACCAAATTTCAATCTTGTTATTACCCATACTTGTTTAATAGAGTAATCAACACTATATTTTTCCTTAATTAACTTTTTTGTTCTTTTAATTGTGTAATGTGAATTAGGATTACTAAGTATTTCATATAATTCTTCCAATTGCTCTTCGTTTAATCTAGATTTAGCTCCACAATTTGAATAATCAGGATCTAATCCATCTATACCTTCTTCGTCATAGATTTTAACCCATTTTCCAACAGTTTGCCTATTAACATGAAGATATTCACCTACTTTAATTCTCGATTCTCCTAATTTAACCATTCTAACAGCTAAAATTCTTATATACATTTTAAAATGATGTTTATATTCATTTAAATGTTCTGTTAATTCTTTAACTTCATCATTATTGGTAATTATTTCTTTAGACATAATATTATTTATGTCATTTATATGACATATACTTTTGGTAAAAGACTATATTACTTTCGTAAAAAACAATTAAAAAGAAAAGAAGAAAATTATATGACAAGTTACACTTGAAATATAGGTCTGGATTTTAGGATGAACATTAACCAACAAAACCAATATTTATAAATTGAAGATTGTCATTAGTTGATGCGAACTTATATGTAGTGTTAATATCAATATTTTCTAATTTGATGATTATATCAGAGTTCTGATAAGTGACATTATATATCTCATCATTTGATGATTCGTTCAGATGCAATGTTTTTGCACTTTCACCATCCAAGTAAATGCTATAATAACCATCATCAAAATATCCTGTTTTTTGTGCAATTAATGTATCATTGACATATACTGATAATGTCTTTGCATATCCTATTTTATCAGTTAATTTTTGTGCTATGCTAAGATTAACATTTTCCTGATGTAATGTGGAATTGCCACTGTCATTTAAATGTTCATCAGCTAGTTTCATATTATATATAAAGTATGATCCTTCAAATAATGATTTTAAATCAGAATCCCTTATAACATCCTCTGTTTGAACATCTAAATTAGTACGTGCTGCTTCAGGCATACGTATAATACCATTTTCATTATTAACAGACTGTTCCAATTGATAACGAACATCATTAATATAAATATAATCACCATACTGTGATTGAAGCGTGTTCAATGCCGCATTAGGCAGCCTTATTAATTGTTCTTCATTTTCCAATGCACTTTCAATTGTATATGGACCTCTTACATCAACAGCACTTGATGATGAATTTGATGTGGATATTACAAGATTCTTTGTTACTGGTTCTATTGATATTTCATTAGATGATATGTTAACAGAACCCACCAATGACGTGACAATTGTAAGTAAGATTATTATAGATATAATTACTGGAAAATGCATCCTGATAAATGACTTGAGCATCTGAAATGAACCAATCTTAGACTGTCTGTAAATTCTTATTGACATTCTGATTATCTTAACAATATAATATAATGATAATAATATACCGACCAATAAGATTACAGCTGCTATAACTGTTGTAATATATTTAATAAAGAACAATGAAAATATTCCAAATGTTGTAATAGACAATGCTAATATTTCCATACGAATAGCATTGCCCAAATCATCCACCATTGTCAATCGTCCATAGCTTATAGCACGATCAACAATTGTACGTACCACTTCATTAGCCATCAGATTTAATTCCTTAAGTGTAGACATTTGATGTACAATATTTCCAATATCAACTTCCACAATACGCATGCCTAATGCATCAGCATCCAATACTATACCAATGTCAACCCCATAATCCTTTTCCAAATCTATTTTGTCAAGAAATGTCTTGACTGCCGCAAACTGTCCACTTAATGGCTGTTCAAATGATAATTCCGGGAAAAAGAAATTCAACAATGGCTTTGCAGTTAATTCAGTGACACGACCAGCTTCCCTTTTGAATTTAGTCTTTGTAATATCTGCCTGATTATCAAGTATTGGCTGAATAATTGCCTTAATCTGTTTAGAATTTATCTCGGACAAATCAGCATCTAAAAATAATACTATATCCCCTGTGACCTTTTTAAGACCAGTCTTCATTGCAGAACCCTTTCCCTTATTAGACGAATGGCTTATCAAGGACACATCACTTATGTTAGAGACTACTTCTGCAGTGTTATCTGTAGAACCATCATCCACAACGATGATTTGCACTATTTCAGATACCTGCTTTACTGTATTAATAACATGTTCTATTGTCTTCTCCTCATTAAATGCTGGAATTACAACAGACACCTGATGAAAATCCTTAGTATTTGCCTTAACCCCAACAAGCAAAACGGACAATAATGCTATTAATATAATAATAATATTCTGCAACATAGTATTCTCTATCCATAATTAATTACTAATATATAAATATTTATCTTAATTTATTAATAAGGTATTGCTTTAATAATAAACTCTTTAAATTAGAAAAATTATTTAAAAATATTCAAAGCACGTATTAATAAATATTAATGATTTAACAAATTCAATACAAAATATCTGATAAACTAAAATAACATAAATCTTTATGACAATTACTGACTTAAATACTACAGTACAATACATGAACAATACAAACAGAGATTAACAACCCAAAATAATTAAACATCATAGACCAAGGAAAAAACATGACTACGATAACACAATATCACCAGGAATAATATATAACTCATAAATATGATAATTTTATAATCGAAATATTTAACTATATCAATAAAGTAAAATATTACTGTAATAAACTTTAATTCAAATACTATAATATTTTATTTGATTAACATATCGCCCCTTTATTTATAAATAGAAATTATTTTTAATATATGAAAAAAGATACTAAATTCTTCTTAAATATATTTAAAAAAATAAGTTTAAAATAATACATTATTCTAAATCATCTTTTCCAAAAATACAGGAAAATGTTTGTATATTGTAATTAATAAATAATCCATATTCATAATAGTATATGGTTGATTTTTATCCAAAAATTGTAAAATATAAGATTTAATTAACGGAGGTGTTTTTAGTGAATTATAACTATTTAACAATATTTTCAGTTGTGTTTTTATTATCATTATCTGTTGTATGTGCTTCTGATATTAATGAATCATCATACGAACAATCACAATTAAATACAACAGATACCAATAATACTGATTTTAATGGAAATAAGTATAGTTTTAATTCTAATAATAATACAAATAATCATGAGAATACAGAAAAAATTAAAGAATATAGAAATAAAAACTTGAAAACAGATGATACATCAAATCTGAATTTAAATGTATCAGCTACAGATATTAAATATGGAGATAATGTTAATTTATCAGGAATTTTTACAAATAACAGCATAATTTTAACACAAAAAGAAATAACATTAGTAGTAAATGATGATGAATACACAACAACAACCGATGATAACGGAGAATACAATTTCATCATTTCAAATTATAATATAGGATTAAATGATGTATTAGTCTTTTATAATGATGAAACCGACTTTATATTTAACACTACTACTTTTACAGTAAGGAAATTAAATACAACAACAATCATTACAAATGCCAGTGGAATGGCTCATCAAAATATAATTGAATGTGCAATCATAACTGATGAAAAAAGTTATGTTGTAAATGAAGGTTTTGTAACATTTATTATAAAAAATAAAGTTATTGGAACAGCAGATGTTATAAATGGATTAGCAACACTAAATTTTGTATATAACACTACTCTAAACGACTCTATAAAAGCAGTATACAGTGGTAGTGAAATATACAATCCTTCAAATAATAGTCAAATTCTAATGATATATAAAGAACCTACAAACATAATCCTTTCTCCAGTCTTTTGTAACGTACAAGATACTATAACATTTACAGCTCAGATAGTAGGAGCGATTAGTAATGTTTCATCAGGTAAATGCGTACTTAAAATCAATGGAAAAACCCTTAAAGATGAAAATGGTAAAGTAATCTATAAAAAAGTTAACAATGGAATAGTATCATTCAATACCACACTTTCTCCAACACTTGAAGGAATATACAATTACACCGTAGTATATTCAGGAAGTGCCTCATATGAAGCTAGTCGTGCAACAAATGCACTCATAATCAATAAAAGAAATTATACAATTAACTTAAATATAACCCCAAATTCTACAAAAAGAGGATGTATTATAAACTTAACTGCAACTTTAAACAGTTCTAATATTACAATAAATACGGGTAAAGTAATATTTAAACTAAATGGACAAACCATTAAAGATGAAAATGGAAACAATATCTACTTAAATGTAAAAAACAATAAAGCCGAACTATTATACACCATACCAGAAACTTTAAATATAGGTGAAAAGACTATTAAAGCTGTTTATATAAATGAATTAAATGATAGATATGATGCTGAATCTACATTTACCATAACAAAAACAGATCTTTACATAATCTTAGAAGAAATAGATTATTATTCAAATAAACTAGTAATAAAAGCAAATATTTTCAACGAATTCAACCAAACAATTAAAAGAAATATCACTTATGCCGTAAAACTAAACAATATAACCCAAATAATAACCAATAGCACAGACAGTACAATTAATATAGAAATAAATCATACATATAATGCTAACAATTACACTTTATCTATTGTTATTGGAGAAAATACAGGATATAACTCTTATATTTATACTAATAATATTTCATTATATAATCCAAAGATAAGTATTGAAAATGAGGAAATATATCGTTGTGATAATAATAACATCACAATGATAATACCTGAAGAATATGTAAATCCCAACAATACAATAAACTTATATTTAGACGAATTATTATTACTAAATACAACAATAAATACACAAAATATCACCACAGAAAACTATATACCAATATTTTATGAAGGAAATCATACATTACATGCCATAATAACTAACCAAACCAATCAAAACATAACACAAACAAATAAAAACATCAACATAAAATCCCATTACATATATGTAAACTCAAATGGAAACATAAACAATTCTGGAACTACAATAGACAACCCCACCACACTAGAAAAAGCAATAAACATATCAACACATAATCAAATAATATTATTATCCACAATAACCGAAAATGACACATATTCTATGAATAATATCATATTAAATAATACAAATAATTCTAAATTAAATATTATTGGACAAACAAATAAAACAATAATCCTTAATGGAAATAATACAAACAAATGTATGATTATATCAACACCATATGATGTTACATTCAGCAATATCAAATTTATCAATGGATACACTACTACTGGTGGATTATTTACAAACTATGGAAATTTAACTATAATTAATTCAACAATTTCAAATAATCATGCATTTAAGGAAGCTGGTGTAATATTTAATATGGGAAATCTCACATTACTAGACAATAACATCTGTGATAATTCAGTTCTAAATGATACCTATTATATTAAGGGTAATTCAACAACAAGTAATGGCGGAGTTCTAGAAAGTTTATCAGGTAATATTATTTTAATTAATAATACATTTAACAATAATTCTTGTTATTATGGTGGTGTAATAGTAACAAATAATTCTTCGATATCATTAATAAATAACACCTTTAATAATAATAAAGCCAAACATATGGGTGGCGTAGTATATTATAATGAAACAATGGACATACAATTTAACAATTTATTTATAAACAACACATCACAGGATGGTTCTGTCCAAGTATCAGTAAATTCAATAGACTTCATCCATAATAATATCTATATTCAAAATAATGGAACAAAACATGGTGCATTTTATTTAGTTGAATCCTTAAGTACTTTAAATAATTGTACATTTGAACATAATTATGCAAATTATGCTTCATCAATTTACCTATCAAAAAGTAATATAAGTATAAATAATTCATTATTCAATGGAAATAAAGCATTAGTTCAAGGTGGAAGTATAATGTCTATTGATTCATTAATAATATTAAATAATACTGAATTAATTAATAATGAAGTTATTAATGGTGTGGGTGGAGGATTATATTCTGAAAGAAGCAACATATATCTAGATAATTTAATATTCAACAATAATTCTGCAAAATATGGTGGATCAATATATGCTATTGGAGAAAAAGAAAACATTATAGAAAACTCTCAATTCACATCAAACAATGCATTCGTTGATGGTGGTGCAATATATTCATCAAAAGGTTCATTATATCTAAATAATAATACATTTGACTCAAATAATGCGCAATGTAATGGTGGTGCAATATCAACAATAATGTCTGACACATTGGAAATAACAAATTCCACATTCCAAAATAATGATGCAGCTAATTACACAAACATATATTCTAAAGAAACAGTAACAGTAATAACTAACAATTCCTTTGATTCAAATCCATTTAAGATATCAGTCCTTACAGATAAAAATATTGGCAATATATCTAATAATTACTGGGGAAATAACAACCCTGCCTTTAATATAATAACAAACAATAATACACCACAGACCTGGAAAATTATCGAAAACAATGAATACATCACCATAAATAATACCAATAATAGTGAAATAGAAACTGCATTTAAAATAGTTTCATTAACAAGCAATCATACTAATCCTGTAAACACTTTAATACCTAAAAAAGATGTAAATATATTAGTTGATGATATATTAACTACTCCTGATACAAATATTACTATAAATATAATATTTAGTGAAAATATTACTGCAACAATCCAAATTATCTTTCCTAATGAAACATTCGTATTACTATATTTAAATAACACCAATCAAACGAACATAACATATAAGACTAGCAATCAAGAAAAATTGGAAAGAATACATATCAATTTAATCGGAAATTCATATTATATGAGTACAAGCAAATATGTTAATATATTTATACAAGAAAACATGTCACATTTTAATTTAAATGATTATAACATGATTACATCAGTTAAAAATCAAGGTTCATCAAATGCTTGTTGGGCATTTGCAAGTATTGCCACATTAGAGTCCACAATACTTAAAACATATACCCAAACAAAAGATTTCTCAGAAAATCACCTGAAAAATATAATAAACAAATATAACATTAATGGTACCAATGTTGAAGCTAATACAGGCAGTTCATTACTTAGACCAATCAATTATATGTTAAGCTGGACTGATCCAGTAAATGATGAAGATGACATATTTCATGAAGAAAGCACAGCATCATTAAATATTTCCCCAATATTCCACATCCAAGATGTAGTGTTTATAAAATCATATAATGAATCAAATCCTGATTATATAAAAGATGCAATAATAAAATATGGAGCATTATTTACTGATTTTAATACTACAGGAGCATGTGATAATAACTTAAAATTAATTGAAAACAATACTTATATAAATAATACCATTAATTATTATAATCCTAATGCTACCAATCCTACTCATGCAATAACAATTATTGGATGGGATGATAACTATAGTAAAAATAACTTTAATAATAATGGATTAATACCTGAAGGTGATGGTGCATTTATTATTAAGAATAGTTGGGGAACAGACTGGGGTTTAAATGGATTTAACTATATATCATACTATGATAAAAGTATTGCAAGAAATGGTTTAATAACTTTCAGTTTAGAAAATCAATGCAATTATACCAACATATACCAATATGAAACTTGTAGTGTATCTTCAATAAACACAAACGCCCCACAAGCAAGCATTTTAAATAACTATCAATCACAACATGATGAACAAATACAAGCAGTAGGAACATTTTTTGACAAAGAATCAAACTATACTGTAACTATATATAAAAACAATATAGAACAATATGCACAAGAAGGAAATATAAATTGTGCTGGTTTTCATACAATAAAATTAAAACAATACATTCCATTAAATACTGGTGATAATTTTACTGTAATTTTTACAATTAAAAATGAAAATGTAAAAATATTTGTTCAAGATGCATTAAAAATCAGCTCAGAAAACATCTCTGATGAATCATTCTTATCTTTTAATGAAACAAGTTGGTTTAATCTTAAAAAATATCATTTAACTGCATGTATAAAAATATACACTGGTATTAATAATCAAACAAATACAAATTCAAATATTACTCATAATGAAGTGAATATAACAATTCCACATTATCAACCATCCACAATACCAAATAGCATATCTAATGAAAATAATGTAAATCCAACAAATGCATTATATACCATAAAAATACCATTAACATACAATTTAACAATTGATAATGTATTAACAAACATATCAGCAGACAGAGCAATAAGCATAGTTGTGGGAGATAATGTTTTTGACTTTACAGCACAGGAAGTAAGTAGCATGTATTTTTCATTTAATGGTACAGTTATAGAAAATCCTGTTAATAAAGAAGATTTTGGTGTTTATATTAGTAAAACTGATGATAATAATTTTCTTAATATTGAATTAATATATGAATTAACGGGTGATATTAATTTATTTAGTGTAGTATATACGAGTTTCACTAATCATCCAGGACAATTAGTTAATATAGTAAATGTAAGAGTTAATGATGATTTACTTTGTAAATTCATGTTTTATCCCAGTTATAATTATACTGTAGGATTAAAACAATTACATGATGATTATATAACTATATTTTCATATGATAATCAGATTCATAAACGTGTTGAACACATGAAATATTTTAATAATATTTATCCTGATCTTATTCAAACATATTTAATTACTAAAAATAAAATGAATTACAGTGAATTTTTAACAAGTAGTAATAATTATATAAATAGAACAACAAACATTTTGAATAATGTATTTTATTTTAATGATTATTTTGCTGATGTAATTGCAGAGGTATTGAATGTATCCTATCAAAGAACAGAAAACACTATATTATTCTGTGGATATAATGGCAGTACATATATTAGTGCATTAAATACAACAATGGGTTTGGATGTTGAAGGAGATGAAGATAATAAATTAATGTTCCGATTTATTACAACATATATGTTATCCTTCTGGGAAGAAAAAGCATTAAATTCATCACAAAAGGTTAATTCAGCCCTAGGTAAAATTTTAAATGCATTAGAATCAAATGCTTATAATATATTTGAAGATGAAAATTATCTTTATTTGGTTTTAAATGATGAAACCAATACTACATTAACTTTAGATAAGAATACTGGTGTTGTTGTTGATTATATACAATATGGAGATAATATTATACATGGTGTGCAAAGTGATGATGAATATACATTAACTGGTTTAAAGGTAGGTTCTAGTGAAGCAGAACTTCAACGAGTAGTCGGTTCAACATTAATGTCAGCAGCACCATACTGCATAGGAATACCAGTATTTGGTCCAGGACTAGTAGTTGCATCTTATGTCACTGGTTTAATTCTATGTGCTGATGCTTGTGGCATTTTTAAACAGTCACTATCTGAAAATAGTAGTAGGTGGGTGGATTTTGGATGGGATGTTGCTACATCACTTCCTGTTGAACATATTATAGGATTTGCTATTAAATGTAAAAAAATAGCCAATATATTAAAGCAGAGTCAGCACATCGAACAATCAGCTAAAGCTGTAGAAAATACTTTGAAGACAACAGTTAAAAGTACTTCCCATTATATAAAAACTAAGACATTGCAATTTGCAGAGAAATCTTTAGATTTTGTTGAAGAGCAAGTAACTCATATATCAAAAGTAACTGAAACAATTATTAGCACTTATCTAAAAATTATACATTTACCACTACCTAAAACAGTTTTTAAAGATTTTACAAAAGGATTTGAAGAATTGTTTAAGTTTGATTTTGAAAAACTGCCAAACAATCCCAGATTAGAGCAGGCAAGTTATGAAATTTTCTGTTCAAAATTAAACCAACCCAAAAGCAATATGATGGGATACTTATATTTTAGCTATGGATACAGTAAAGAAGCAGTAGAAAACTTTTATACCTCTTATAGTCAAAAGGCATTTAATGCTATTACATTAAATGTTACAAATACAATTTTAAACGAATATAAACAGAAATATAACTCTTATTTGATACAATATAGAAACTCTACAGTAAAAATTGAAGACTATGAACATTATTATGTAGCCCATGAGAATAATCTTGTGATGAGGTGTGAATATGAAATATTGTGAGAATTGTAAAGCTTTAAATCTTAATGAACAAATCTTCTGTCGCAAATGCAATCACCAATTTGAAGATTTTGACTGGGATGCAGTAGAGCATGAAAACATATACTCCGATTCATTAAACGATCAATATAGAGAAACAGAAAGAGATTTACATAAAAATCATTTTAATGTTTCACTAAAAAAAGACAGTATTAAATTCATTATCTGGACAATAATATGCATATATGGAATGTATTATGGAATAAATAATTCTTGGATTTGTTATTATATTTCATTATTAACATATATACTCCTTATACTTTATAAGTATTATAAGATATTCTATAAAATATTTGACGTTAAACTTGAAGAAAAAATAGGTAATAAAGTTTTCTACAATTACAGACTAGAGGCTAAGGATTTGGTGATGGGAGGAATATTTGGGATTTTATTTTTTTCCCCATGGTCTTCAATTTGGGGCTTTGATAGTCTTGCATTATGGTGTACATTTCTCCCTAGTACATTGACATATATACTTTTTGGACTGGACTTTTTTATTAGACCAGATGTATTTAATAGATATAATGATTATTATTATGTAATAACAGTTTACTCATTAATATTATTACCAGCATTTAGTGTATTTGGAATATTATCTTGGTCTTTGTTTAAATCTTTTAATAATATAGCATTAAATATATCATTAACAATTATATGTATCGTAATTTTATTCACGTTATTATTTTTGGATAAAATAAACAAATATACCAAATATGATATAAGAGGACCAGGATCTTGGTTTATATATTATGCAATAATAGCACCATTTATTCCTGTAATTATTAGTGTTTTAATATTTGTCATAGATATATTATTTTAAAAAAAAAATTAATATATTCAAGCAAAGTCAGCAGATTGAACAATCGGCTAAAGCTGTAGAAACTACTTTGAAGACAACAGTTAAAAGTACTTCCCATTATATAAAAACTAAGACATTGCAATTTGCAGAGAAATCTTTAGATTTTGTTGAAGAGCAAGTAACTCATATATCAAAAGTAACTGAAACAATTATTAGCACTTATCTAAAAATTATACATTTACCACTACCTAAAACAGTTTTTAAAGATTTTACAAAAGGATTTGAAGAATTGTTTAAGTTTGATTTTGAAAAACTGCCAAACAATCCCAGATTAGAGCAGGCAAGTTATGAAATTTTCTGTTCAAAATTAAACCAACCCAAAAGCAATATGATGGGATACTTATATTTTAGCTATGGATACAGTAAAGAAGCAGTAGAAAACTTTAATATCGCTTATAGTCAAGGTATTTAATGCCATTACATTAAATGTTACAAATAGAATTTCAAAAATTTCAAAAACATTTATGAAATATAGATATATCATTTTTTTAACGAAAATGTACCTAAATAAACAAAACTGACCATCAAAGTTATCATAATAAAAATATCATATAATAATCATGGAAATTGTTAATTCTTATCAGACAGAACAAATACCAGATTATTCTCAAATATTTTTTTCTAATTTTCACCCCTCCCCCCTTTTTTTGACTTGATTCATATTTTAAATTTAAAACATTTCATGTATAAAATATGTAAAAAAATAAAATACTTAACTTTACATATATTATATCATAAATGTTTTGATGATTAAATAAATAATTATCCGATTTAATGGGGGAATATTAATTCAAGCTAAAGTAATGTTAATTTTAGGTAGTGCTTCAGATATTAATGTAGCAAAAAAGGCTGTGAATGTGCTTGAAGAAATGTATGTATCATATGATATTCGTGTAGCATCTGCTCATCGTACTCATAGTCTTATAAAGGATATTATGACTAATGATACTGATGAAGTTGAAGTATTTATAGCTATTGCAGGACTTGCAGCACATCTTCCAGGTGTTATTGCTTCATATACCAATAAGCCTGTTATTGGCGTGCCTGTAGAGGCTAAGTTGGATGGACTTGATTCTTTATTGTCATGTACTCAGATGCAGCTTGGTACTCCTGTTGCAACTGTGGGTATTGACAGGGCAGATAATGCTGCTCATATTGCATGTCAGATTATTGCATGTAATGATGATAAGTTAAAGCAAAGATTATGTGATAAAAGATTAGCATATGTTGATAAGATGATTTCTTCACAGGAAGATCTTGTAGCTGAGATTGGTGGCAAGCATTATGTTAAATCCAAAAGCAATCCTAAAAAAGATGAAAATGATATTGAAGTAGCCGATATAAATAAAGATGCAAGGGTTCTTATAGTATCTGAAAATGATTATAATATGGATGTTGTTGATAAGATTATTGATACATTGGATATTTTAGATATCTCTTATGATTATAAGACTGTTCCAGCTACTGTTAATCCTGATGAACTTGAAAAAGTCATGAAAGCAGCTGATGATATTGTAGATTTATATGTTGCAGTTTGTTCCAATTCCAGCATATTGTCTGGTGCCATGGTATCCCATACTACCAAGATGGTTATTGGCGTGCCGACTAGCAGTAAATTACAGGGATTTGATTCCTTGCTTACTATGGTAGAGATGCCACCAGGTGTTCCTACTGCTACTATGGGCATTGATGCAGGCGTTAATGCTGCTTTGTTTGTTGGTCGTGTTTTATCATTATATAATGATGATGTAAGGGATATGTTAGATGAATTTGTTAAAACATTACAAAATGCTTATTAGGTGTGATTAATTATGGTTCGTTTGATTGATGAAATTGAAGATGATATTATAGAAATTGATGATGAAGTATCAACAGAATATGAAATTACAAGTATTCTTAAGAAGCATCCTACAGATACCCTTGTATTTACTAACGTCAAGGATTGTGATATGAATATCATATCAGGAATATGTAATACTAGGGACAAGATAGCCAAATCCATTAATACCACGGTGGATAAGATTACTGAAAACATTATTGATGCAACCAATAATCCCACAGCCATCACAAACATCAAGCAAGTAGGTGATGTTTATGAAAATAGTGAAGATGCCAATTTAAGTAAGATTCCTGTTCTTAAACATTATCCTAATGATAAGGGAAAATATATTACGGCAGGAGTAATTATTGCAAAGGATCCTGAGACTGGAGTTACTAATGCTTCCATTCATAGAATGCTTGTTAATAATGACACTCAGCTGGGTATTCGTATTGTTCCAAGACAGTTATATACCTATTATAAAAAGGCTGAACAGATGGGTAAAGACCTGGAAATTGCCATTGCCATTGGACTTAATCCATCCACTTTGCTTGCCAGCACTACCAGCATATCCATTAATGATAATGAATTGGAAGTTGCAAATACGTTTAAGGATGGTAATCTTACTCTTGTAAAATGTGAAAGTGTTGATATTGAAGCTCCTGAATGTGAAATATTACTTGAAGGTAAGATTCTTGCTAATGAAAGAAGAAGTGAAGGTCCATTTGTTGACTTGACTGATACTTATGATAAGATTAGGGATGAACCGGTTATACAGTTGACCCGTATGCATTATAGGGATAATCCATATTATCATGCTATTCTTCCTGCAGGAAATGAGCATAAGCTACTTCAAGGTCTTCCACAAGAGCCTCGTATATATAATAGTGTTAAGAATACTCTTCCAACAGTACAAAATGTTGTTCTTACAGAAGGAGGATGCTGTTGGCTACATGCTGTGGTAAGTATCAAGAAGCAAACTGAAGGTGATGCAAAGAATGTGCTTATGGCTGCATTATCTGCACATCCATCACTAAAGCATTGCGTTATAGTTGATGAAGATATTGATATATTTGATCCTGTGGATGTTGAATATGCTATTGCAACACGTGTGAAAGCTGATGATGACATTATCATAATACCAAAGGCCAGAGGTTCATCACTTGATCCTGTTGCAGAGATTGATGGAACTACAACCAAGATGGGTGTTGATGCAACAAAGTCATTTAAAAACCTTGAAGATTATGAAAGGGTAAGCTTTACATTAAATGATTAGAAAAAAATATTAAAATAGATATTAGTATAAATATTTAATTATCATTAAAGTTATAAAGTTAAATAACTAAATAATTTCAAAAAACACATTAAAATTATATAAACATTAAGAGTGATACAAATGAATGACACAGTGGGAATGATACTATGCGGTGGTTTTGGAAAAAGATTAAGACCTGTTACTGAAACAGTTCCTAAACCATTAGTAGAACTTAAAGAAAATTACACAATACTAGATAAACAACTGTTTGACTTTAAAAGTGCCGGAGTTAATAAAGTTATACTCCTTACAGGATTCCTTGGAGAAAAAATAGAAGAAAGATATCATGATGAATTTATGGGTGTTAAAATTGAATATGTAAAAGAAGAACAGCCATTAGGAACATTAAATGCTATTAGACTTGGAATGGAACATTTAGATGATGACACCCAATGTGTTATAAGAAATGGTGATGTAGTAGCTGACTTAAGCATTAAGAAAATGATTGAAGATGGTGAAAAATCTCCATATGATTTCACAATATTTGTCACCCAAATGACATCACCTTATGGAATAGTTGATTTAAGCGGGGATAAAATTGTCTCATTCAAGGAAAAACCATTACTTGATTATTATATAAATGGTGGAATATATTTCTCAAAAGGAAAACTGGACTTTGGAAATTATCATACAGGAGATATTGAAAAAACAATTTTCCCAGAACTTGCAAAAGATAAAAAATTAGGATACTATAAGGAAAATGGTCTATTCTGGATGGCTGTTGATACTTCCAAGGAATTACAACAAGTACAGAAAGAATATGAAGATAGAATTGACAAGCCATGGGGTTATGAAAAAATATTAATCTATACTGAAAAATACTTGACAAAGGAACTCTTCCTAAAAGAAGGATATCAAACCAGTTTCCATTACCATCCTAACAAGGATGAAACAATGTATATTGTAAGTGGTAAAGGATACATAGAATTTGAAGATAAAAAAGAATACTTTAAAAAGAAAGATACTATAAGAATAGAACCAAATACACCTCATACCATTGTTGCAACAGAAAACACAATATTACATGAAGTATCTACCCCAGATTTAGATGATACTATAAGAATTAAGGATTTCTATTCTTCTGTTACTCCAGAAGAAACCAGATAATCCTCCTTTTAGCCTTCTTTTTTTTATTGTATAAATTTAATTTTAGATATTGATTTATTGGATGTGAAGTTGAGTGAGTGATATTACAATTATAGATTATGGTAGTGGAAATATTCTAAGCATTTATAACGGATTTAAAAAGATTGGTGTTGAAGTAACAGTATCCGATGACAAAAAGGTCATTGCCGATTCTGATGCCATCATATTACCTGGTGTTGGTGCATATGGTGCCGTTATGAATAATCTGATAGATTATAAGGATATTGTATGTGACCATATCAACGATGATAAGGCACTCTTGGGAATATGTCTTGGACTGCAGATGCTATTTACAACAAGTCAGGAAAGTCCTGAGGTGAAAGGTTTGGATATTTTCAAGGGCAGTGTTGAAAGATTTAATCTACCCCATGAATATAAGATACCACATATGGGATGGAATCAAATTACAGTAAATAAGACCAACAGTAACAACACGTCATTGTTGGAGGATGTTGATAATGAATACATGTATTTTGTTCATTCATACTACATTAAACCAGAAGATGAAAGCATCATAACAGCTTATACTGATTATGGTATGAAGGTTCCTGTTGCTATTGGTAAAGATAATATCAATGCACTTCAATTCCATCCAGAAAAAAGTGGAAAAGCAGGACTTAATATTTTAAAAAACTTTGTAGAAAGTATCGATTAAATTCCCCTTCCTTAATTTTTTAAATTTATAAAATAATTATTAATTATTATTAACTTTTCTAGAAAATAATATTAATACTATAAAATATATAATATATTGTACATTATCATGAATAATTTATAATGTTGTGATTTGTATGGACATAGAAGAATACGTTAAAAGAAGCATATCTGAAGGAAAGAATAAGGATGAGATAATAGAAAAGCTCGGCAGTATTATACAATACTACAAGAACATAACACAACATCAGGCCGAACAGTTAAGTGATGCTGTAATTAGTGAAGTAGAATGCACGCAACAAGTACAAACTCCCATTATGGATTATTACAAAAGCAATATACATATGGGTGAATTTGGAGTGGGTTCAAGAGGACAAGGTGACTTCTATGTGCATAGCAAGATAGCAGAAATCATAGAAAACACGCCAACTGATGCAATAGTTAATCCAACTGCACAGGATGATGGAGGCGTGGTAAAGGTAGAAGACTGCAATTACATTACAACGGCCATTGATGGAATTCACTCCAGATTAAGTGATTATCCATTCCTAGCAGGATTTCATACTGCCCGTGCAACATTGCGTGATGTTTGTGTAATGGGTGCAGAACCTGTTGCTATAATAAGTGACATACACCTGGCCGATGATGGTGATGTATCCAAATTACTGGATTTTACTGCAGGAATATGTGCGGTAAGCCAGCTGAGTGGAGTTCCTCTAGTATCCGGAAGTACTTTGAGAGTTGGAGGAGATATGGTTTTAGGAAATAGACTTGTAGGTGGAGTAGGTGCTGTGGGAAAATCAGATTCTATACCTACAGCCCGATCAAATGCACAGGTTGGTGACCTGATATTGATGACTGAAGGATCAGGTGGAGGAACCATTACAACAACAGCCATATACAATAATTATCCGGAAGTTATTGAGGAAACATTGAATATACAGTTTATAAAAGCATCGTCTCTTATCAATGATTATGATAACAAGCAGGACATTCATGCAATGACTGACATTACTAATGGTGGAATAAATGGAGATGCTAATGAAATAAACAAAACAACAGGACTAGGTATTCATTTATACTATGATAAAATAAAGAAATTAGTAAATCCCGAAGTATATTCGATGCTGGAAGAATTGAATATAGATGTCCTTGGTGTATCAATTGATTCTTTAATGATTATAATAAATCCTGAAATAAAAGATGACATGATAAAACTGCTTCAAGAAAATAATATCAAGACTGACATTATAGGTAAAGTAACAGACACCGGCCATACATACATAGAATATGATGATGGATGTGAAAAGCTAGTGCCTAAATTCAGAGAAGCAGCATACACTCCTATAAAAAAAGTTGTAGATGAATTATATGACACATCCTTTGAAGAAAATAAGGTTATTATAGACAATGCAACAAAATCTGCTATAGATAAGAAAAATAAAATAGTTAAAAAAATAATGGAGAAAAATGAACAATAAAGGACAACTAATATTATATGACTTGTTACTTGCATTGATAATTATTATCCTTGTAGTAATGGCAAGCACTATCATATTAGAAGAAAACAGTCAAGACATAATGGACATAGACAGACAGCAAGATGCGTCAAATATGATGGAATTGCTGGAAAATACAAGACAGCCAGGATTATTATATTCCTTATCAACTGCACAAAATACCAATAATACAATAGAAAAGGAAAGAATTGTATCTGAGATTGAAATGATACTATCTGATAATAATAGAAACTATGACTATAGACTAATTGACATTACGACTGATAAAATCATTGCCGATAAAGAGCCAAAGAATTATAAAAAGGTTTATAGTAGTCATAAGACTGTCAATAAACACACGTATGTATTGAAGATATACCAATGATAACTTAATCTGGTTGTTTTGCTTTGGTTTTTCTTCCTTTTTTTCTTATAACTTCCTTGATAATCAGATTCATAGGTGTTCTTTCACCCAATGATGTTGTATGTCCCTTCTTAATATGTTTTAATAATTCATCCACATCATCACAGTCAGGTATTTGAGTATAACATCGCCCAATACCCTTTACAAAATGTGCATCACTTGCACCAATAGCTGGCACATTATTCTTCTTTGAAACCTTTTTTGCAATATGATTTGATATTCCAAAGATAAATCTTGAATTCATTGTCTCCATTGCATCCACATCCAGTGATTGTACAATATTGCCCAATCCACTTCTATAGTAACAGTATGGATGTGCAGCTATGGCAATTCCTGCATAGTCATGGATTTGATCTACTGTTTCCTGTGGCGTTTGTAACGGCTTAATATAGTCAGTTATTCCCAATGCTATTATGTGGCCTTCACTACTGCTTACTTCCTCTCCCGGAATAAGTAGCAATCCTTCATGTTCTAACTTTCTAACTGCCCATGTTCCTTCAATTTCATCGTGGTCTGTTATTGCAATAGCATTTAAGCCTATCTTTTGACTATATTTAATAATATCTTCCAATGGTGTGATGGAATCCTTAGAATATTTACTATGAATATGAGTATCTATTTTCATTTTTACAACCTTAAGTAATATTATTTAGTTATGTACTATTTAAATTTTAGATAACAAATTTCATTATAGAAAAATCTAGAACAAAAAAATGACATTATACTAAAATATATGTCATATAATCTAAGATTGAGAAGAAAAAAGAGTAAACATACCTGTTGATATGATTTAATATCTAAATAAGTATTTTAATAGAGAAAATAATGGGAATATAATAGAAAAAACTATTAAAATATTAACTTAAAGAACCCTGTACCAAAACTATTTTATTAATTTTTTACATATATAATACTATCATAAAACTATAAAAAAATCATATTGTAGTTTCTTATTCCAACATCTATATTGGATTATATTATGATATAAATAATTGAAATTAATGGAGAACATATGAATGTATGAAATAGGCGAAGCATTAATTGGAGATGGCCCAGAATTAGCACACATTGATTTAGTAATTGGAGATAAGTCAAGTGCTGTTGGAACAGCATTTGCAACCAATATGGCAAACATGTCTGTAGGACACACTCCTTTACTTTCTGTAATTAGACCAAACTTACTTACAAAACCTGCAACACTCATCATCCCTAAAGTAACTGTACAAAACTTAGATGATGCAAGTAAAATATTTGGTCCTGCACAAACAGCTGTTGGACGTGCAGTAGCAGATGCAGTGGAAGAAGGTATCATAAACAAAGATGATGTAGAAGATCTTCTTATAATGGTAAATGTATTTATTGACCCATCTGCAAAAGATTATCGTAAAATATACCAATACAACTATGGAGCAACAAAACTTGCATTAAAACGTGCAATTGAGAAATATCCAAGTGTTGATAAAGTATTAGCAGAAAAAGATAGAGGAACACATCCAATAATGGGATTCAAAGCTATGAAATTATGGAATCCACCATATCTACAAGTCGCATTAGATTTAGATAATGAAGAAAAAATGCGCAGCATAATTAGAGACTTACCAAAACGTGAAAGAGTACTTATTGAAGCTGGTACACCACTTGTTAAAAAATTCGGTGTAGAAATCATTAGCAAAATAAGAGAAGAAAGACCTGGAGCATTTATTATAGCTGATCTTAAAACATTAGATGTTGGAAGAGTAGAAGTTAAAATGGCTGCTGATGAAACAGCAGATGCTGTAGCTATTTCTGGTCTTGGTACTAACGAATCAATTGAAAATGCTATTCATGAATGTTCAAAACAAGGTATTTATTCAATCCTTGATATGATGAATGTAGATGATATTCCTGGAAAACTTGATCAAATTAAACTTAAACCAAACATAGTGTTATTACACAGAAACATCGATCTTGAAACAAGAGATGACGATCCAGAAGCACAATTAAAACAATGGGGTAACATCAAAGATATTAAAGCTAAACTTGGAGAAAGAGGACTTGCAGCTGTTGCTGGAGGTATAACTCCTGATAAAGTAAATATTGCATTAGATGCTGGAGCTGACATTATCATTGCTGGTAGATACATTATTGGTTCTAGTGATGTAAGAAGAGCTGCAGATGACTTCTTAAGATATTTACCACAAGACTCTGATACAATGAGAGTAGCTTTAGATGAAGATGAAAACTTAAATGATCTTAAAAAATAGAATCTTCATCACTTAACCTCCTTTTCATAAAATTAAATTATTTTTATTGGAAGTTATTTTCAAAATATGATTTTAAAATTCTGTAAAAAAAATATTAGATGGAGAATAGGTTATTTTCCTGTAAAATGTGATTTTTTATCCACCACGTCACCATTTATTTTAACGCCCTCATTGACTAGTAAAAACTTCTTGTAATAATTACTTCTAAGACCTGCATATCCTCCAACTTCCCAGCTTGATAGAACTGTTCTGTGACATGGAATAAGTATTGGAAATGGATTTGCTGCTAATACATTTGCAACTGGCCTTGCACTTCTTGGTTTATCTATCATTTGAGCCAGTATTTTATATGTTGTGACAAAGCCATGAGGTATTTCAAATTGCTTCTCAAGAACAAGTCTTTGAAAGTCTGTAAGTGAAGATAAGTCCATTTTGTCCAAATCAAATTTAACATCAGTTCCCTTGACTGCTTCTTTGATATTTGAGATTAATTTGCGTATGGTGTCATTGGGATGTGATTCAAACAATACTCCTGTAAATGCAATGTTTCCAGGATTACTTTTCTTCGTGTTACTGTCTGGAAGTACTATTTGTTTAATAATATTATTAGAATCATCCCATACAATAGTTATTTCGCCAATTAATGTATTAGTAATTATATACTTAAGTGTACCCAAATTAATATCCCCTAAAGTTACAGTTTAAAATAGTGTCAGATAGTTATATATTTTTTTAAGCAAGTATTTAAATATATAAAGATTTAGGAATGCTTAAAAGTTGATTTTAAAATGATTAAATATATTAACTATAATATTTAATATAATAAAAGAAAAAAAATATAGGAGATAAATGATGTTACAAGAAATATTATTACTTGTAGTTTTAATAATTGTTGCAATACTCGTTATAAGATTCCTATCTGAATATGGTAGTTTTATCGTTAAGATAATTCTTCATTTAGCATTCGGGTGGATACTTTTAGGTATTATTAACATTTTACCTGGAGTATATATTCCAATCAACCTACTCAACATTATAATATCGGGTTTTGGAGGAGTTTTAGGAACGTTACTTTTAGTAATTGTATATGTAATTCTCTAATAGCCTACTTCTTCCTTATTCTTTTTATATGATTTCATTTAATTTTTCTATTATATCTACAGAGGTATAATTATATCCTTTTTCTTCATATAACATGTCCCCTGCACATCCAATGATAAATGTTGCAATATATGCTGCTTCAAACAAGTTTAGTTTTGTTGATAATGCTGTTGTTAATCCTGCAAGTATGTCGCCCGTACCACCAACAGTCATTCCCTGATTTCCCGTGTCATTAAGTTTATAATCACTTTTTGTTGAAATAATGTCGGTTGGCCCTTTGAGTATTATTGTAATATCATATTCATCGGATAATTCCTGCAATATGTCAATTTTCTTATCAATTTTTGATGGTAGTTTAATCGAAAATAGGTCTTCAAATTCATGATGATGTGGAGTTACTATGCATTTTGATTGTTTGAGATTTTCTTTATCTATGAGTTTTAATGCATCAGCATCAATAATAATATTCTTATCTATATCACATACAATCTTATTGAATAATTTTGCAGTTCTACTTTCAACCCCAGAGCCCGGACCAATTAATATTGAATCAACCTTACCTGCTAATGAGACTACCTCACTAAATATTGACTCATCCAATACATCAGTAGCAGTGCTTTTTACAATGAATTCAGGATTATACTGCTTTATTATATTTGCTGATGATTCTGGTGCAATAATATATACCAAATCCATTCCCATACGTGTACATGCAGATGCCGCAAATATTACGGCTCCAACATAATCCGGATTAGATCCTATAATTAGTACTGAACCGTTTTGTCCTTTATGTGAATCTTTGCTTGCTTGTGGTATCTTAAGCAAATCTCCACTACCAGCATAAATTTCAGATACTTTCGGAATTCCTATATCCAATACTTCTAGTTTACCCTTGTAACTGCTTTGAGCTTTAATGATACCTACCTTTGGCTTATGTAATGTAAGAGTAGTATGGGCTATGACACATTTATCATCTACATTACCAGTCAATGGATTTAATCCTGATGGCACATCAACGGATATTACTATTGCCGGTGAATTATTAATTGTATCTATAGCCTTTGAAGTTGGCTGTCTGATTTTTCCATTAACACCTGTTCCCAGTATTGCATCTATTATTATATCAGAATTATCTGGTTTAAGCTGTGTTGAATCAGTGACAATATTTATTTTCAGATTATTATCTGCTTTTGCTACATTAACAATTGCATTCCAGTTTAGCCTAGAGTCTTCATTCTTAATATTTTCCGCTTTTGCTAGCAAAAATAAATGTACCCTATACTCATGATTTAGAAGATGTCTTGCTATTACAAATCCATCTCCACCATTACCTCCAGTTCCAGAGTATATTGATACCCTTTTCTTATCTGGAAAATTATCAATTATATAATGGGCTATCTGTGAACCTGCATTTTCCATTAACACTATTGTGGGAATATCATTATATGATGTATTATTATCTACTGATTTCATCTCTAATGGTGTTAATTGATTTTTCATATTCAACACTATCCTTTTAAATGGATTTTGTATTTTCCTAATTTTCCACCAAAATTACCTGCAGATACTTTTTGTACATCAGGTATGGTCTTAATAGCATTTATTGCAGCTTGTGTAGCAAGATTGATTTTTTCTTCATCTATTGCATCAAATACTATTTCATAAACGCCATTACTGTCTTCTGATAACTCAGAATCGGACACCTGATTCTTTAATGTTGGACAGTATTTTTCATTAGTTGTAGCATGCATGAAATCATATTTATTGGATCCTACCTTTGAACCAGATGCAACTATTCCTCCAGGAAATGGTGTTATGACACCCGGTGTATCATTTATTGCACCTACTGCTGCTTGTGCAGCTATTAGTGCTGTTTGTTGTGTTTTGGCTATGATGTATAGATTTCCTCCTGCAACTGCATTTGTTATTCCTATGTTTTCTTCTATTAGGAAGTCTCCAGACATTACAGGAATTTTATATAATGTTCTGTCATATTTTTCAATTTTTTCTTGATATCCATCTGCAAAGAATCCTAGTTTAAATCCAAGGTTTGTCTGTGTTTGACTATCAGGTAATAGATTAAATACTGCTGTTGTAGCAGCTGTTAATACGCATTGTCCTATTCTTTCAAGTAATTGTTCTTCTAATTTTTTAGTGCTGTTTTGACATATTATAATAGAATATCCTGGCCTTCCATCAGGTGTTTTTGATGCCTCAACATATTGGTCAATTCCTGCCTCAGCAGGACATCCGATAAATGATGTTGCAAAACCTGTTGCTTCTGTAGCTGCTATATATGCTAATTCTTTTGTTGCAGCTGTTATTAATAAATATGATGCCTTTGTCTCAAAAGCTTCTGCATATGTATCGTCTATAATAATTGAATTCATAAAAAAATATCCTCCATAAAAAAATAATTAAAAAAAAAGTTTTAATTAATGTCTTATATTAACTGTCATCACTCATGTCCATTGCATCAAATACTCTTGTTCCGAAGAATGGAATTAATATTACACCGATTACTAAAACCATCCATAATGAAATCATACGTTCTACAAGTGTTGCGGCAGTACTTACTGTTGATGTTATTCCTGCCATGGAATATAATAAAATCATTACTCCATCAATAGAACCCAATCCGCCAGGTAATGCTGGTATTATTCCAATAAGTGTAGATACAAGAAATACTGATGCTACCATTCCCAAGGATACATGTACCCCAAATGCTAGGAATACCACATATACCCTAAGTAATTCTAAAAACCACACTACAAATGAGATTATGGTTGCAATAATCAATAACTTACGATTTCTCATCAATGACTTTAGGTTTGACTGAAAACCTATTAATGTAGAATGTGCCTTATTTTCATATTTACTGATGTCTCTTGAAGTAAAACGTCGGATTAATCCAAATATCCAGTTAATAGTTTTAATTCCAATAGTTTCATTGATACAGATGTATAATATGAATGCTAAAAGTACTATGAATAGGAGCAATGCCAATACCAAAAGCGTGAATAATGCAGTTCCTAAATGCAATGTAAACATTAAATAGGATATGGCAAAGATTGCAAGTACCATAAATGGTAATGTATCAAATATTTTATCACTCATAACCGTTGCAAACGTTGTTTTAAAGCTTTCATTTGAACTTTTACTAAGCAAATATGCTCTTACTGGTTCTCCACCACTACGTCCACTTGGAGTTAAATCATTTATTGCAAGGCCAATTATAGTCATTGCAAACAATGGCAACTGACGATGCGGTATATTTAAAGATTTACAGATAATACTCCACCTAGTATTCCATAATCCTAGAATAATAAATTGTATTATTATTGCCAGCAAAATATATTTAAGATCTGCAGTTTGTAAAGCTGCCATAATCTGTTCTGGACCAATGAACATTATAAATGCTATGAGTATAACAATACCAATTGCCAATAATCCAAAAACTTTCTTATTATCCATAATTATCTCCATATATCATTAATTTAATATCCAAAAAATAGATATAATTATTTTAAGATTAAAGTATAATTATATATTATCTATATCAAAACTACTTATAATTTTTAATGATTAAAAAATATTATAATATAATGGCAAATAAATTTTTTAAAAAAAAAATAAAAAGAGTTGAACAGCATGGTTAAGGTAATAATTGTTGGTGGAGGAAGAGTTGGAATAAGACTAATAGAACTCCTTAAAAAACAAGAAAATTATGACATTACATTAGTAGATAACCATGAAAGGATAATTGATACGATTAACAAAACACAACCGGATATAAATACCATACTTGGTGATGCTACTAACAAATCCGTACTTATAGATGCGGGCATTGAAGATGCAGATATTATCGTTGCAACAACCAGTATTGATGAAGTTAATCTATTAATTGGAATGATATCTCAAAATTATAATCTTAGTAAAATAATTGCACGTACTGCAAATCCATCACATATTAAAATGTTTAAAAAACTAGGATTAAATGAGGTAATAAGTCCCGAACTAACCGCATGCACTAATATTGAAAAATTAATCATAAGTCCCAATATTGCTGACTTATCAATATCCGGAAAGGGTGACTGTGAATTAATAGATTTAACTGTCAAGTCATCAAAGATGATTGGCAAACGTATAGGGGATATCAGCCCATCAAAGAATTTTATTATTATCATGTGTGAAAAAAATGAAGAGGAATTAATTGCACACAATGATATCATTCTGGAGAAAAATGATAAAATTACAGTTCTTGTCAAAAGAAAATACATTAAGAAAACAAGAAATTTATTCACGAAAAAAAGCATCCTACCAGTATAAAGAAATATAAAAGTGAATCTTCTTTTTACAACATTATTTTTTCTTAAAAAATTTTATTCAAACAATAATCAAATAAGTTGTTAAAATAATTTAATAAAAACAACCATAACTAATTAAAAAAAAGTATAATGGTTAAATTAGGATATTACTCTCGGTACACTGGTTTGATAACCTTTATATTTACCCATATCACATTCCCATTTGAATATATGATTATTGTATGTTATTTCAATCAGACAATAATCTGGATATTTTGGTATAGGCGTATAGTCGGTAAAGACTATATCTCCCTCATCATCTACCACGCATTGGCCATATTCAGAGGGATTGTTCATATTTACTCCATCTCTGGAGAAGGTTGTCATTACACCCATAGTTTCTCCAGCGTGTTCTCGTCCAACATTGATTGTTGTCTTGATACCTGTATTAGGATTTCCATCCAGATAAAAGGTAGCTGTATTTACTTTTAACTGGTTATATGTAACTTGATTTGTCTGATTATTCTGACTGTTATTATTTGAAAATGGTATGTTGTCAGATATTAATAGAAATGTTCCTGCAACAATTAATGCTATGATAATTAGTGTTACAGCTATGATTATTGTGTTGCTGTTGTTTCTTGATTGTTGATAATTATTTGATTTTGAATAAGTGTTTGCACCTCTTGAATAGTAATTTAATGAATTTCCACATCTTTGACAATATTTTGCATTGTCTTCATTATTAAAACCACAGGCCGAACAGATCAATCAAACCACCTTTTTTTATCTTCATAAAATATATAAAAAAAATATAAAATTAAAAATATCCACTTATAATCGTGATGCTATCATTAATGCAAGAGATACTTGTTCTGCAACTGTAGATATTGCATATGGTCCATGACCCGGGAATAACTGTATAACATCCAAATCAGATATTTTCTTGATGGATTCCTTCATTTGTTGAGAATTTCCTGTAGGAAGATCTGTTCTTCCAAAGTTTCCACCTGAAAATATTGTATCCCCAGATATTAGGCTTTTTCCATTAGTTAAGCATATTCCTCCCTGGGTATGTCCAGGAGTATGAATTACTTCATATCCATTAATCTCGTCGCCTTCATTTAAATCCTTGATATCCAAGTCAGGTACAGTCATTCCAAATGATGCTGCTACTGTTGCTTCTTCATCCTTCTGTTCAACAAGCTGTTTATCCAATGGATGCATATATATTTCATATCCATATTCATCTTGTAATTGCTTGTCTGCTCCCATATGATCAAAATGACAATGTGTATTTACTATTTTATTGATATCATCCATTTTGATTCCTGCTTCTTGGATAGATGATTTAAGATAATCAATGTCCTGTCCAGATCCTGGATCTATTAATGCATCTCCTATTACATAAGAATTTGAGTCACGTCCTCTTCCTAATATTATTGTTATATCATCAACTTTTTCCATATTATCAATAGCCCCCTATTATTATCATTTAAGTTTACATTTCATCCCATAACAACCATATGTTTTACCAATGATTTCATGAAAATTATCATTACTTCTTTCAAATCCGAATTTAGAATAAAAATCCAACAAATAATCCTTGGAACATTCCACATCCAATAAGATATTATTGGAATTAGATTGTCTTGCCATCTGTTTACATTTCTCTACTAATTTACTGCCCAATGAATTTTTCCTATACTTCCCAGTTACATATAAATTTCCAATATAATAATCATTCTTTCTTATATATGATGCAAAAAGCAAATCCAATATTTTAGCTAATATTATTCGTTTAACATCTGTTTTTTGAGTATCCATAAGAGCATTAAATGTATCTTCATCAGATACATCACATCCCTTAAATGAAACTGAAATACCAAGAATATCCTTAGGATTATCAGTGTATACTACAGTTATAAAACGTCTATGATACGGATTAACATGATCACTTTCAATAAGCTGCCTGATGGCACTAATTGCATTATCTTTATTTTTAAATAATTTATCAAATAAAAACATGTCGGTTTGATAAATCCATGGTGCTACAATAGATGCTTCATCATATTCAAGTTTTCTAAATGCTGTCATCAAATCACGATTATGTAATAATAATACTCTTAAAATTTTGTATATAAACTATTATATAAACTTTTTAATATTTAGTTATATAGATTTAATTCTATGGAAACTAAGAAAATTGTTTTAAACGATATTGATTATATCACATATAATGATAAGCCAGTGATAAGATTATTTGGTAATGATTATGAAACTCACTGTAATGTAATTGCATATGATAATTCATTCAAGCCTTACATGTATGTTCTTCCAATAAACAAGGATGAATGTTTAAATCAACTTAGACAATTAGGATGTGAAAACCTGGAAGTTGAGAAGAAGATAGATATTGGCGTTGAACGTGAATTCATTAAGATTACATTAAATCATCCCCAGGAAGTGCCAAAAATAAGGGATGACATTCGTGACTTGCCTGATGTAGAACAGATTAGGGAATATGATATTCCATTCTATAGAAGATATCTTATTGACAAACAAGTAACTCCCAGCAATATAATAGAATTACACGGAGAAAACATTAACAAATCATTGTATGAAAACATCAAGGTTGATGACGATGTTGAATTATTTAAAATAAATGAAAATCCTATTGATACTCAAAAAGCAAGCAACAGCAATAAAATTCTTAGTTTCGACATTGAAGTTTATAATTCTGAGGGAATGCCAGAGGCAGAAAAGGACCCCATCATCATGATGAGTTTAAGTGGAAATTATGGCTTTGACAAGGTACTGTCTACCAAGAAATCCAATCATGATTATGTGGAAACACTGGACTCTGAAGAGGATATGCTACGACGTTTTGTTGAAATTATTAAAGAGGAAAATCCAGATATTCTTGTAGGATACAATTCAGATAACTTTGATCTTCCATATATTAAGAAACGTGCAGATACACTCAATGTAAAACTTGACTTGGGCATTGATGGTAGTAGCATCAAGTTTATGAAGAGAGGCTTTAATAATGCCGGTGTTATTAAAGGACGTGTACATGTAGACTTATACCTTTTAATAAGACAATATATGCGACTTGACCGCTATACGTTAGAACGTGTATATGAAGAGATGTTTGATGAAGAAAAGATAGATGTGCCCGGAGATAAAATCTATAAATACTGGGATTCAGATAGTGATGCCTTGGAAGAATTATTTGATTATTCTATGGATGATGCCATATCTACAATGAAGATTGGAGATAAGATAACGCCCCTTACCATTGCACAAAGTCGTCTTGTTGGACAGCCACTCTTTGATATAGCTCGTATGACTACAGGACAGATGATTGAATGGTATCTTATGTTAAAGGCTTATGAAAAAAATAATATTGTGCCAAATAAGCCAAGCAATATTGAATTTAATCAACGACAGAATTCCAAGAAGGTTGAAGGTGGATATGTAAAGGAACCTGAAAAGGGATTGTTTGAACATCTTGCATACCTGGACTTTAAGAGTCTATATCCTACAATAATTATTGCACAAAATATTTCCCCAGATACATTTACTGATGGAACAGATCATGATGAAGATGAATATTATACATGTCCTGAAAATGGATATAAATTCCTTAAGGAACCTAAGGGATTCATACCATCAATAATTGGCCATATACTTGATGAAAGACAAAGAATTAAGAAGCTTATGAAAAAAGAGAAAGTACCTGAACAAAAACGTGCCTATGACTTTGAACAGCAGGGACTTAAAAGACTTGCCAATTCAATGTATGGAGTATATGGATATTCCAGATTCAGATGGTATAAAAAAGAATGTGGAGCAGCCATTACTGCATGGGGAAGAGAATATATACAGAACGCTATGGAAAAATCCAAAGAATATGGATTTAAACCAGTTTATGCAGATACAGATGGATTTTATGCTACATACATTGGTGACTTGGATGAAGAATGATAAGAACATATTATAAGATTAATATTTAACAAAATATAATTATTATAATAAACAAATCAGATAATAGTAAATAATGAAAGGTAACTATATGAAACTCACACCTCTACAAACAATAATATTACTAGTGGTACTTGCAGGATTTGTAATAGGAACATATTCTGCAACAATGGACTTATTACCTGACATTTCCGATGCCCATGTTATAGGAAATACTACAGGCAGTCCAAATCTTACAAATCATACAGTAGGAACAATATATGTAAAAGATGATACCAATCAAACATCTGATAAATCAATTATAGTTAAAGAGGACACTAAGATATTCATTGAAAATAATGACAATCAACAGGTTGAAGCAAATATCACATCCATTAAAACAGGATCCAAGATTGATATTTATACCATTGGAGATCCTACAAATACAATCCCTCCTCAGATTACGGCTGAAAAGATTGTTGTAAAAAAACATAAGAAATAAGAAGAATATTCTTCTTACTATTTTATTTTATTGTTTTGAATATTAACCGCCCCATTTTAACATTTACTTATTTATTGTTTTAATTCCCATAACCCTAAATTAATGTATTCATCCACAATCTTTATATATTAGTTTTAACAAAACTTTTATATAATCCTAGATTCTTGTAGAAGTCTTAGTACATTAAAATGCACAAGATGGGGTTATAGTGTAACCTGGCATCATCTGGGACTCCAGTTGTCTTTGAAGAAAGTGCGCACACTGAGGCATACCGATGATGATCGATTGGAGTGCTGAGACAAGAGAAATCCCAGGATCGGGGTTCAAATCCCTGTGACCCCATATTTTATCTAAACTATTTTTATATAATTTTACTCTTAAATTAAATAATATGCTCTTGAAATTACTTTAGAAATCCTTTTTTTAAATATTAATCCGATAAAATCAAAGCAGTTGAATAATTCTATAAATTCATAATATTCATCATCCATCTTAAATAAATGGCCTACATTAATCTAATTTTTCAATAAACTTTATTACTTCCTTAAATACATTTTTTATAATTGATTTAATAGAAAAAACTTCTTATTCTTCCCAAATATGTACGAATATCAAATAAGGTCAAACTGCAATACGTGACAATTCATCATACATTACACTTAACAATTCATGGGTATACACTAAAGATAACGGTGGTTCAAGTAGTTTTGTAATTACCTACGCAACACACATCACCATAGAAAACTCTATAATACAAGGAGCAGGTCAGGTAGGTAATCTAATATATCTTAACGTTTTCAATCCAGGAATTGTAACAGAAGAAGGTAACTGTTATAACACTGCTCGGAATATGACAGTAATTGGTCCCGATACTGCAGCAGGAATTTGTTATTGTATTGGAATAAATGGTCATGACAATTATTTTGAAAACTGTAATTTATACTATAAAGGAACAGGTATTACTACAGCATTCGGTGGAAGTGCATATAATAACACATTTGTTGGAATTACATTCCACAATGGTACTGGTTTTAATGCTGTAACAGACAGTACCATTACACTTAAAGCAACATTAACTGACAATAATAAAGTTATCAATAGTGGAAAAGTAGTCTTTAAAATCAATGGTAAAACATTGAAAGATGCTAAAGGAAGAACAATCTATGCAAAAATAACAGACAATATAGCAACAGCAGAATACACATTGCCTGATACATTTAAGGCAAATGACTACAAAATAACAGCAACACTCATTTCAAGTGCATATGACAGATTAGAAGACAATAAAACATTGTCAGTAACTGAGTAAAATTCAATATTTTAATGTTATTATTCATAATAGAGAATGAAAAATTTTTTCATTCTTAATTTTTTTTAAAAAAATTAAACTCCAACCTAATTTTAAAAAGAATAATAAAAATAGTTTATTTTTCATGTTTGCTTATTTGGTTTAATATTGTGATGGCATATACTGCTGCTCCATACCCATTGTCGATGTTGACTGTTGCAATTCCTGGTGCACATGATTGTAGCATTGAAAATAGTGCTGTGAATCCTCCTTCTCCTACACCATATCCTGTTGATGTTGGTACTGCTATTACTGGCACATCAACTAATCCTGCAACTACTGATGGTAGTGCTCCTTCCATTCCTGCTACTACAATTAATGCATCTACTTTTTTCTCAAGCAGATATGTGATTTTGTCAAATAGTCTGTGTATTCCTGCTACTCCTACGTCATATGTTGTTATTGGAGTGTATCCTGATTGTTCTATTGTTATCCGGGCTTCTTCTGCTATTGGAATATCTGCTGTTCCTGCGGTGATGATGCCCACAGACAGTGGAAGTTTTGAAACTTCATTATTATTGATGGTTAATATAGATGCTTGTTTATTAAAAGTAATATTTTCTTGAACATCATCATTTATTTTATTTTTGATTCGATTAAATCGTGATTCATCCAGTCTTGTTATAATTATATTTTGTGTAGAATTGATATTATTGATTATGCTAAGTAAGTCTTCATCAGTTTTTCCCTGGGAATATACTGCCTCACAAACACCAAGACGTGACTTTCTATTTATGTCAAATTTAACGTTATCCCCAATTTCCTGTATCTGTGAAATCTTAAGCATGTCCTCTGCTTCATCAATAGATAATTTACCCTCTAAAAGTCTGTTTAAAATATCCTTCATATTAATCATCCTCAAATAACAATAGTAAATATTAATATTTTATCTTTCAAACATAATATATATTTAAGAAAAATAATAATGGGATATGATGAAAGAATATAATGCTTATTTATTAGTAGATGGAATAGTGCAGGGAGTGGGCTTTAGGCCAACAGTATACCGACTTGCAAAGGTAATGAATCTTACAGGTTATGTCAGAAACATGGGAAATATAGTGGAAATACTTATTCAGGCAACACATGATGACATAACCTTATTTGTAGATGAACTTCAGGAACATAAACCTATACGCAGTCAGATTAATAACATTAAAGTAGATATTCAGGATGAAGTAACTATAGATAATAGGTATGATGATTTTACAATTGTTGACAGTAGCGATAAGATATCAGGAACTGCCGTCATTCCACCAGACATGAGTATCTGTGATACCTGTCTTGATGAAATATTAAACAATGATGACCAACACTATTATTATCCATTTACTGCATGTACCGATTGTGGACCAAGATTTACATTAATAGACAATGTACCATATGATAGAAAGAATACGACTATGAAAGAATTCCCATTATGCAGCTATTGTGAAGATGAATATACAGACCCATTAAATAGACGATATCATGCAGAGGCCACATGCTGTCCTGATTGTGGACCAAGAGTATTCCTATATAAGGAAGACGAAATAGAATCAAAGGATCCGATACGTGATGCAAGCCAGTTAATTGATGAAGGAAATATTCTTGCAATAAAGGGTATTGGTGGAACACATCTTGTATGTAAAACATCAACAGATGATGCAATAGAAAAATTAAGAGAACGTCTAGGTAGATATACTCAGCCATTTGCATGTATGAGTCCTGATGTTGATACTGCAGGATTGTATGTGGACTATAGTGATGATGAGAGGAAGATGTTGGAATCAGTATCCAAGCCTATTGTAATTCTTGATAAAAGTGATGATTACGGTCTATCTGAAAAATTGTCTCCAGGACTTCATAACCAGGGAGTGATGCTGCCATATACGGGACTTCATCATTTATTATTTAAATATACTGTTGAACCTGCATATGTAATGACATCAGCTAACATGCCCGGTGATCCAATGCTTATTGACAATAAGAACATTATTGAAAAGCTTGAAGGCATTGCAGATTATTATCTGTTGCATGACCGTGTGATTCTAAATAGATGTGATGACAGTGTGGTAAGATTTAGAAATGGACTTCCAGGATTTATCAGACGTTCACGTGGATATGTTCCTAAGCCATTTGACTTTAAAAACATCAATACAAAACATAATATGCTGGCAGTAGGTCCTGAACTTGATGTTACATTCTCTATTCTAAAGGATGGAAAATGTTATCCATCCCAGCATATTGGTAACACGTCAAAATTCAGAACCCTTGAATTTATGAAAGATGCTATTAACCACCTGTTAAGTCTTACAAGAACTTCAAATCTTGATTATATTGTAAGGGATATGCATCCGGAGTTCAATACCACACGTCTTGCAGACAAGCTTGCCGAAGAACATGATGCCGAGATTATTGAAGTACAGCACCATCATGCACATGCAGCAAGTCTTATGGCAGAACATAATGAGGATGAAATGGTAGTTATAGCAGCAGATGGTGTAGGATATGGTGAAGATACTAACATATGGGGTGGTGAAGTATTATATCTTAACAATACAGGAAAATATGTTAATCATGGAGGACTTATGACCCAACCTATGCCTGGAGGAGACTTAAGTACCAAGTATCCTATAAGAATGGCCATGGGAATACTGTATAATTCTATGGATACTGAAGAATTACGCACTTTAATGAAAGAGGATTATTCATCATATTTCAAGTATGGTCAAAGGGAAGTTGACATTACACTTAAACAATTGGAAAATGACTTTAACACCGCCCGTACCAGTAGTATGGGAAGAGTTCTTGATAGTGTCAGCGTACTGTTAGGCATCAGCCGAAGCAGAGGATATGAAGGAGAATGTTCCATGAAATTAGAAAGTGCTGCAAAAAGAGGACATGACAATATAAGAATATCCATAAAGCCATATATAGAGAATAAGAAGGCAATTATTAATACCAGCGATTTGTTATTGGAAGTAATAGAACTGTTAAAGAGTGATGTTGCCGTTGAAGAGATTGCATGTGCTGCTCAAAGAACACTTGCTGAAAGCTTATCAGAGGTTGCACTAATGAGTGCATCAAGCCATAATGTTGACAAGATTGGTGTAACCGGTGGCGTATTCTATAATGAATTCATATCAGAAGTAGTTAAACAGACCGTGGAGGATGCAGGATACACATACCTACAACATGAACAAACATGTGCCGGTGATGGTAGTGTCTCCATGGGTCAATGTGCTGTTGCCGGATGGCTTATGAATGATGATAATTAACTTTCCAACACCTAAACTTTTTTTTATTTGTTAATTTTTTTATAAACTTTAATTGACTTTAAAATCAGAATATAGAATAAAATAATATATAACTATAAAAATAGGGCATGTATTAATAGAATATGGCATTCTGGTAGTAACCCACCTCATGTTTCTATGCAACATTAATCTAAGCAAGACTTATGTCATTTGACAATATTTACTTTTGCACTCCATGGATTGATCGTTTCATCGGTTATCTGTGTTAAGACTCATCAACCTAATCGTATCATTTTTCAACATCTTTTTTCAGATCTACCGTATCGTTTCTCTCACAGTGTCACACTTCTCAGTGTATGTCAGTTAAGAACATCATGGCTTTATATTAGTGGATGGAGTTTCCTCAGTAATTAAATTACCGTTAGTTGCACACCAGCTTACCATACCTAAAATTCACTTATCAAAAAAAATAATTAATAAATTAATAATAAAGATAGCGGGGCCTAGATTTGAACTAGGGCTCTCGGGGTTATGAGCCCCGCGGGATCACCAGACTACCCCACCCCGCTATATAGCAAAATAGTTAACTCTTTACAAGAGATATTATTATTTAACTCTTAAGTTATATATAAAGATTATGGTCATTTTAATAATTAATAAGAGTTAAAAAAACATAAACATCGTATTAAATTGTATCTTCATATGTAAACACAACAAAAAATATTATAAATAAAATTACCAATAACCTCTTCAAATACATTCTTAACATATTCATTTATAATCTTTAATTAAATCAACCAAATTACCTGTTGCATGTTGTGATGTTTCTTCAGCAGCAGTTTTTGTAACCCATAACCAATATATGCAACTTATGTAGAGAGTAGGCAACTGATCAATATTTTCACAAAAAAATTCACAAGTAGCTAAATCAACATATGATTTTTAAATAAAGCCTTTTTATCGATTTCAATATCAATCAAAAATATAATACGATAATTTAAAAAAACATCAAACCCAATAAAATACCCAATATTAATTCAAATACAAATAAAGCTAAAAAACCCAACATAGTATATAAAATATATGCTGAATTTTTTCCTCTAATATCATATTTATTATATTTATTAACAATATCTGGAAACAATATCGAAAAAATAATTAAGAAATATAAACTCAACAGTACAACATTAACAAGTAATGGAAACTTATGAAATAAATTAGTATATGGCATAATAAATAATACATTACTACCCATCAATATCATTAAAATCCCTGAATTAAAAAATGAATAATCATTATATTCATTGAAAGTATTTGGTCTAAAAAAATATCCTAAACCTACTAATAAAGGTATTAATACTCCTGCAAAAGTAATATAACATAGTACTATGAATTTTTCATATAACATAAAAGGATAAACTCCTGTTAATATCCACAAAGTAGTTAAAATTAAAATAAAACCTTGTATTCTTAAATTGTAAAATTCAATATCATTCACCAATACAGTAGTTTTAATATTAAAAAGTTTAAATAATAGAGAAAATTGACAACGATAAATAAAAACTAATACAAAACTTCCTAAACACAGTTCATAAATAAACCAATTATGATAAAAACCATAACACATACCATAATAACAAACAATACATTCCAAGATTAGATAAATTAATTCTTTAATTGAAGATTTTTTCATCATTTTATAAAATTGATTACGTTCAATATTTCTATTCTCTGACATCATAGGAATAGTTATAATATCATGTTCAACACTATTCCAATCGAAATCTGGAAACTCGTAATTGCAATGACGACAATAAAACATTTCATTCAAATTTTCATAACCACACTCAGGACAAACTTTCATAAAACACATCCTCCATAAATTCTGATAATTCCTCTACATAATAATACTCTTTCGGACTTACATCAACTGATGCACCATTTCTTTTCACATTAAAAGCATTTCTTTCATGATTAGTAACATTATTATCATATTCATTTACATGATATTTAATTAAATCCATTACAGTATCTGTTGCATATTCTGATGTTTCTTCAGCAGCAGTCTTTGTAAGACCATAACCAATATATGCAACTTTAGTGGCAGCAGTAGGCAACTGATCGATATTTTCACAAAAAAATTCACAAGTAGCTAAATCAACATGTGAACCTTCAAATAAAGCCTTTTTATCTATTTCAAAATAAAAAATTAAGAAATAGATAATTAACTAACTAGATGTTAAACCCAACAATATAGCCAGAATTAATTCCAAAAAGAATAAAGCTAGAAAACCCACTAATAAATAAATAACATATCCTGATTTTTTTCCTCTAATATCGTGTTTATTGTACTTGTTAATCACATCTGGAAAGAATAATGAAAAGATAAGTACCAAATATATAGTTATCAAAATTACATTAATAATCAATGGAAAACCTTTATAAACACCATAAAAAAACATTGTAAATAAAAAATTTCCCCCTAATAAAAACATCATCAGTTCAGTGCCGAAAATAGCATAGGCATTATATTCATTAAATGTACCAGGCTTTAAAAAATAACTCAAACCTATTACAAACGGAATTATACTACCAAATAAAAATAAATAAAACACAATACTATATCTTTCATAGAATATGGTTGGATAACTGGTTATGAGTAATAATATTCCAGAACACATTAATCCAAAACCTTGTATTCTTAAATTATAAAATTCGATACCTTTTATCATGACTGTTGTTTTTATACGAAATAATTTAAATATAAATGAAAATTGATAAGTAAACATGATAATTAAATAAAAAATCCATACAAATAACATGTAAATAAACCAATTATGATAAAAACCATAACTCAAAATAGGATAACAGATAATGCCCTCCAACAATAATAATAATAATTGTTTTATAAAGGAATTTTCCATGTTTTTGAAAAATTTCTTTCGTTCAATACACCGAGTCTCATACATTGAAGGAGTAAACATTAAATTTTCATGTTCAACACTATCCCAATCGAAATCTGGAAACTCATAATTGCAATGACGACAATAAAACATTTCATTCAAATTTTCATAACCACACTCAGGACAAACTTTCATAAAACACATCCTCCATAAATTCTGATAATTCCTCTACATAATAATACTCTTTCGGACTTACATCAACTGATGCACCATTTCTTTTCACATTAAAAGCATTTCTTTCATGATTAGTAACATTATTATCATATTCATTTACATGATATTTAATTAAATCCATTACAGTATCTGTTGCATATTCTGATGTTTCTTCAGCAGCAGTCTTTGTAAGACCATAACCAATATATGCAACTTTAGTGGCAGCAGTAGGCAGTTGATCAATTTTTTCACAAAAAATTTCATGAGTAGCTAAATCAACATGTGAACCTTCAAATAAAGCCTTTTTATCTATTTCAAAAGCAAAATTAAATAATTGGGTAAAATCTTCTTTAGGTATTTTTAAGTTTAATTTTCTACAATACGATTTAAGTACGCCTTGTGTTAGTTTATTAATTCCTAACATATCTAAACCCACACCATCCAACATTCTTTCAATAGTTGGTATTATGTTACTATGACTATTATTTAAATAATTTAAATTAGAAATATAATTCTCCCCATAAAAATTTACTGCATCAAATTCAATTAAAAAAAGTTGTAAAAAGAGTTAATTCATATTATTCTTTTAGTTTTTCAAGTTCTTCATCTATTTGATTAACTCTTTCTTCTAAAGAACTTACTCTTTCATTGTTGGATTCCTTATAATCATTTAAATCTGATTCGATTTGATTATATTTTTCCATTACAGCATCAATATCCTTATTGGTAGCTAAATCCCAGTCTTCTATTACTTGTTCACTTTGTTCATCAATAAATTGGGATATTTTTTTAGATATCATGTCAGTCCTTGAGACATGGTCTTCTTCATCTTCATCCTGTACTCTATCCTTTATTTTACCACTGACATCACTGACCTTATCTGAAATGTTGGATATGTATTCTTCTTGGCCTACTCTTGTTGAAAAAGTTGATGCCTGTGCTTGTAGGTTATTGTATATTGGATTGTTTGTTGCTTGCAGGTAATAGAATAATAATATTACTATAGCAACTACCAATATTATTATTGCCAGTATAGTAGCAGGTTCCATTAGTATTCCCCCTTAATCTTTAAGAGCTTTTTCTATCTCTGCTTCTTTTTTCTCTAATTCTTTTTGTAGTTTCTGTAGTTTTAATAGTTCACTTTTAGCTTCCAATTGTTCTACTCTTTCATTTACTTCAACACTTAATAATCCTACTTTTGCCATTACTTCTGAAGTATTAGAACGTATTTGACGGAGGTTATCTTGGTCTTCTTCTGATAATTCTGTTAAATCTTCTTTTCTTCGTTTATTTTCTAAGTCTTTTTCAACTAATTCTATTTTTTTAAGTTCTGCCTTTTTTTCCAGTAATAAAACACTGTTCTGAGATGTTTTTGCTTTACGCCATTCGATGATAACGACTATTACCATTATTAAGGCTATGACTGAAAGTATTAATATAAGTAATTGTTCTTGATTAAATATCATGTCCATTTGAATCAACTCTTATAATTATTCAATTATATTATATATTATAATTCTTATAGTTTTAATATTTATTATTTAATTTATTATTTCATAATGATGTTAAAATTTATTTCACAAAAAATAACTTAACAATTATATCATATAATAGGATATAATAATATTAAATAAAGTTTACTTCGTGATTTGATGTTAGAAAAATATGAAAAAGCCGGAAGGATAGCATCTTATGCTAGAAAAAAAGCTGTCAAAAAAGCTAAGGCAGGTATGAAAGTTATCGATTTAATTGATTTTGTAGAAAATGAGATTAAAAAATCCGGTGCGGGCTTAGCATTTCCATGTACGGTTTCCATAAATGAAATTACATCCCATTATACATCCGAACCCGATGATGATACACTATTATTCAATGGTGATATTGTAAAGATTGATCTCGGTGCAGAAGTTGATGGGTACTTATCCGACACTGCTGTTACTACAATCATTAAAGGTAAAAACAAAGAGCCATTAGATGAAAAAGATGAAGCCCTTATTATGCCAGGACGTAATGATGATGGCATGTGCGAAGTATCAGATGATGTTATTGAGGAAAGGATGAATCTTATTGAAGCAACAGACTCTGCTTTAGAGAATGTTACATCCATATTGAAAGAGGGAATTAGTATTAGGGAAGTTGGCAGAGTTATTCAAGATACTATTCAGTCCAATGGTTTCACACCTGTAATTGATTTAACAGGCCATGCGATTGCAAGATATAATATTCATCCCGGATTAACTATTCCAAATTATCCTGATAACAGCAATGACTATATTCTTAAAGAGGATGATCATATTGCAATTGAACCATTTGCAACAAACGGTGAAGGTCATGTGGTTAATTTACAACAGCATACCATTTATTCATATCTTCGTCCTAGACCTTTAAGGGATATTGACTCGGAAAGATTATTAGATAAGATTTCATCAGAACATAATAGGTTACCCTTTTGTAAAAGACACTTGTTAAATGATTATGATTTAAATACTTTGGATGATGCGATAAATCCACTTATAGCATGCCGTGCATTATATCCTTATGCAATAATTAAGGAAAGAAGCAATGGATGTGTTTCACAGACTGAACATACTATTATTATTGAAAAAGAGGGCTGTAACATTACAACTTTATAAAAAAAAGATAGAGTGGATGAAGATATTGATGAATTTAATCTATTAATTCATATTTTTACTTCTTCATATACCATGTCAATAGCTTTTGGTATTGCTTTTTCCAGTGTTTCTGTTAGACCATATTCAACAAATGGTGATGATACTTTTTCTGGTTGACATGCTATTATTACAACTTCAACATCATCCAGATCTTCTAGTGGATCTGCTACAGATATGGAGTGTGGGTCCTGATATTTTCCTGTAGGTACCTGATCTTTGGTTAATTTTACTACATCTCCAGGCTGCCCATCAAAGTTTCCTATATCTATAATGATAAGTTTTTTCCACATTGGATTTGGTAGTGAAAATAGGAAGTGTGGTGCTCCTGTTCCTGCATCTATTGTCATTACATTGTCAGGTAATGGTCTGTTTTCAAGATTTTTTTCTATTTCCATTATTACTGCTGGTCCGAATCCATCATCTTTAAACAGTACATTTCCACATCCTACTACTAGTACTTCTGCATCATATGCCAAATTAAAAACTCCTATAAAATTATATTAAATTATTTAATGTTAGATTTTTCTTTATTTATATTATTATTATGTTATTTGACTTTATATGATTTTTGTTTTTAATGTTCTGGAATGTAACATGTTATATATTTTCGTTCTTCTTCTGGATTTAATGGTTCTTGAAGATTGCTATGATACCATGCAAGTTCCATTTTATGGCTTTGTGGATTTTCATATAATGCATATCCTTCCTGTTGGTCCTTTAACAGCAGAATCCATTTGTCACTTCCTGTGCTTGTTTTATATACATAGGGATGGAATATGTTTTTTTCTTTGTCATCTGCAAAGTAGACTGTAATATCAGGAATTTTAATATGTTGTTTTGGCAGCATATCTTTTGTATTTTTTTTGTAAATACTTAGAAATTCTTCAACTTCATCAAATTTAAGATTAAGATATAGATTATCCTTAGTTTTTATGTTGATATACACATTATCATCATTAATAATCATCATAGTCCTCCAACAAACAATGTTTGGATAATTGATTTGATGATATTATTATAGGTTTTTATGATTATTTAATGTTCTGTATTTTATCCTTATTTGGTTTCAAATATACATTTTAAAAAAAAATGATTAAAGAGGTAGGGGGTTAAAGTATATATAAATATTATTTTAAAGATTCCTTAACCTTATCAAAGAATCCTGTTTTTACTTGTGAAATTTCTTCTCCACTTTCTTTTGCAAATTCTTCAAGAATTTCCTTCTGTTTAGCACTTAATTTTTTAGGTACAACTACTTTAACATTTACATAAAGATTACCTTTTCCATCCCAACGAATGTGTTTTAAACCTTCATTTCTGAGTTTAAATGTTGATTCACTCTGTGTACCTGGAGGTATTGTAAGCTTTGCAGAACCATCTATTGTAGGTACTTCGATTTTATCACCCAGACATGCCTGTACATAACTGATTGGCAAGTCATAGTATAAGTCCTGTCCTTTTCTATCGAAAATGTCATGTTTTAATACCCTTATGGTAACATATAAATCACCAGCAGGTGCACCATTTATTCCATCGTCACCTTCACCGGCAACTCGTAGTTTAGTACCTGTTTCTACTCCAGCAGGTATTGTAATGGAAATCTTATTTGTAGTGGTTGTAAGTCCACTTCCACGACATTCACTACATTCCTGTGATATTATTTTTCCTTCACCTTTACATTGAGGACATGGAGATACTGTTGCAAATTGACCTAATGGAGTATTTTGAACTTGTCTTACTTGTCCTGAACCATCACATTGAGTACATGTTTTGACATCAGAGCCTGGTTCTGCTCTTGATCCGTGACAATGAGGACATGACTTTTTATGTGTAATATCCATATCTTTTGATACACCGGATGCTACTTCTTCTAATGTAAGTTCTATTGTTTTTCCAATATCTGATCCACGTGCGTTACCACCAGTAGGCTCTCCACCAAATCCGAAAAGATCAAATATGCTTCCAAATCCTCCAGCAGATTGTCCACCAAATCCAAATCCTCGGAATATGTCCTCGAAATTGATGTTGTTGAAAATATCTTCTTGTGAGAATCCATCCATTCCTGCATGTCCAAATTGATCATAACGTTGTTTTTTATCCTCATCAGATAATACACCGTATGCTTCACTTAATTCCTTGAATTTTTCTTCAGCACCTGGATCTTTATTTACATCAGGATGATATTTCATTGCAAGTTTTCTATATGCTTTCTTTATAGTTTTTTGGTCGGCGTCTCTATCTACACCCAACACTTCATAATAATCTCTTTTTTCTGCCATTATATACCTCTTTATCATTAATTGTTTTCAAAAAATAGTGTGATAAGGTGAATTTCCTTATTATCCATCATAAATTGATTTGTTAAATTGGAAATTCATTATTTAATGTTTATCTATTAAGTATCCTAAATATATTTTATTATTACATTGTTTTTATAGCTATTAATTTTTTATGATTATAATAGATAAACTTGAAGTTTATTTATGTTAAATTATTTATTATAATTCTAGTCTTTATTAATAGATTTATTTCTATGTCTGTTTCTATGTTTATGACCTGTTACCGTGTCAAGCATGGATTTTCCTTTTAAAAGTTTACCTGCCAATCTTAATGTTTTTGAAGTTGTTCGTCCAGTTAATCCAATTCCAATTAATCCTGATACTAATCCATAATTTCTTTCTAAATCAGCAACAAATTTAACACCTTTAAATATATTATCCATATTTACTGATTTTATTAATTCATCTTGTGTATACTTATTCATGCTTCGATATCCGTATGAATCGTATTGTTTTCTTTTTTCTTCATCAGACAATACTGCATATGCTTCAGTCAAATCTTTAAATTTTTCTTCTGCATCCCTTTGTTTGTTAACATCAGGATGATATTTCATTGCAAGTTTTCTATATGCTCGTTTAATGCTCTGTGTATCAGCATTTTTATCTATGTTAAGTATTTTATAATAATCCTTATTATTATACATATGTCCACATCCTTGACATATGAAGATTCTTCAATGAGAATTGGTCTTAAACTCTTCTGTATAATTAGTTTTTCTAGATTGTAGATAAAAAAAGAAGAGGTATATAATTAACATACTTCTTCTTTTGACAATGACATTTATTGTTTTTCAAAGTCAGCATCGATTGTATCATCATCATTTGCTTGTGATTGGTCTTGTGTTTGCTGTTCTTGTTGAGCTTGAGCTTCTTGTTGAGCTTGAGCTGCTTGCTGGTAAATTTCAGCACTTATTTCATGTATTGTTTTTTCAAGTGCATCTGTTTTTTCTTTGATTAAGTCAATGTTGTCCTGTTCTATTGCATCTTGAACTTCTTTCTGTTGATCTTTTAATGTTTGTTTTTTACTTTCATCTAATTGATCGCCTAGTTCTTCAATGGTTTTATCTACAGTGTATACTAATGAATCAGCATTGTTTCTGATTTCAATTTCTTCTTGACGTTTTTTGTCTTCTTCAGCATGTGCTTCTGCTTCTTTGATTTTTTGTTCAATTTCTTCGTCAGATAATTTGTTGCTTGAGGTGATGGTAATTTTTTGTTCTTTGTTTGTTCCTTTATCTTTTGCTGTAACGTTTATGATTCCATTTGCATCTATATCAAATGTTACTTCTATTTGTGGTGTTCCTCTTGGTGCTGGTGGAATACCTACTAATTGGAAACGTCCAAGTGTAGTGTTATCATTTGCCATAGGTCTTTCACCCTGGATTACATGTATGTCTACACTAGGTTGGTTATCTGCTGCTGTTGTGAAGATTTGACTTTTCTTTGTAGGAATTGTAGTGTTTCTGTCTATGAGTTTTGTTGCTACACCACCCATAGTTTCAATTCCTAAGGATAATGGGGTTACATCAAGTAATACTAAGTCATCAATTTCTCCTGCTAGTACTCCACCCTGGATTGATGCTCCTGATGCTACACATTCCATTGGGTCAATTCCACGTTCTACTTTTTGACCTACGTAATTTTCCACGTATTTTTGGATTGATGGCATTCTTGTTGGTCCACCTACAAGAATTATTTTATCGATGTCTCCACTTTGCATTTTTGCATCTGATATTGCCTGTTTGATTGGTGCACCACATTTTTGTATGATTGGGTCTACAATTTCTTCAAGTTTTGCACGTGATAATGACATGTTTAGGTGTAATGGTCCTGCTTGTGTTGCTGTGATGAATGGTAAGTTAATGTCTGTTGTGAGTGTTGTTGATAATTCAATTTTTGCTTTTTCTGCTGCTTCTCTTAATCTTTGTGCTGCTTGATCATCATTTAATAGGTCAACACCGTTTTCTTTTTTGAATTCTTCAGCTATGTATTTCATTAATGCTGTATCCATATCTGTTCCACCGAGGTTGGTGTCCCCACTTGTTGATTTTACTTCAAAGATTCCATCTCCGAATTCCATGATTGTTACATCAAGTGTTCCTCCACCAAGGTCGAATACTAAAATGTTTACGTCATCTTCATCTGTTTTGTCAAGTCCATATGCTAAACTTGCTGCTGTAGGTTCGTTTACAAGTCTTAATACTTCAAGTCCTGCAATTCTTCCTGCATCTTTTGTTGCTGTCCTTTGGTTGTCGTCAAAGTATGCTGGTACAGTGATTACTGCTTTTTGTACTGGTTCTCCGAGGAATGCTTCTGCATCTTTTTTGATTTTTTGTAAGATTAATGCTGAGATTTCCTGTGGTGTGTAATCTTTTCCATTAATATTTACTTTGTAGTCTGATCCCATGTGTCTTTTGATTGCACTGATTGTTTTTTCTGGGTTTGTTACAGCTTGTCTTCTTGCTGGTTCTCCTACTAATACTTCTCCCTCATCAGTGAAAGCCACATAACTAGGGAATGATTTTCCATATTGTGTTGCTCCTTCTGCACTTGGTATAATTGTTGGTTTTCCACCTATTAATGCAGCTGCTGCTGAGTTACTTGTTCCGAGGTCTATTCCTATTACTTTTTCTTGTGCCATTTTATCACCATGTATATTTTTTTATGAATTATAATTTTAGAATAATTTATTTTTTACAAACGATTACTTTTGAATATCTTATAACTTTATTGTTTAATGTATAACCTTTCTGTAGGTCTTGTATGATTTCATTATTTTCATAATCATCATTGTTTTCTGTTAGTAGCGCTTCATGTTTGTATGGATCAAATTTTTGATGTTCAGTTTCTATTTCTTCTACACCTTCATCTTTTAATATCTTATCCATTTTTTTGTAGATTAGTTCTACTCCTTCTCGGAGGTCTTCATCTTTTTCTACTTCTAATGCTCTACCCAGATCTTCATATGCCTCCAGCACATTTAGTATTAAACCTTCATTGGCATATTTGACAAATTCTTGTTTTTCTTTGATTGATCGTTTCTTGAAATTTTCGAAATCTGCTTGTGATCTTTGTAGTTTATCTTTGTACTCTGTGATTTGTTGTTCTAATTGTTCGATTTTTTCTTCATCTGTTGGTTCTGTAACTTCTTCCTGTTCTTGTGTGTTTTCATTGTCATCATTTGTTTGATCATCACTTATTTCTTCTTCAGTGATTTCTTCATCATTTTTTAATTTTTCCTCATTTGTCATTTATTCACCCTAAAAATCCCCTTTAATATATGAAGGACTTGTTTTTTATAATTACTTAAAGTTATAAAATATATTTTTTTCTATTTAATATTTTAGTAACCAAATGTTATATATACTTTATCCTATTTTAATAACCTTTAGTTACAAAATTATTTTTCGCTAATTATAAATTAATATTATTAAGTATATAAAGTTAACTATATTTTAGTAACCTTTGGTAACATTTATATATATTCTTTAACATAGAATTATACAAGAACAAAAGAACATAAAAGTATTAAAGAAGATGATAATATGAACTTAGAAGCAGTTCTAGATGTAATTGGATGTAAAACTCGAAGAGACATACTTGCATTACTTACAGAAGAACCAAGATTTGTTAGTGAAATATCACAAGAATTAGAAATTGGACAGAAAGCTATCATAGGTCATCTAAAAGCAATGGAAGAATTAGGATTAATAAATCCTACATATCAAAAAATTGAAAGAGGACGTCCAAGGAAATACTATGAAATTTCCCAAGGAGTGGAAATAAAAATTTTCATAAAACCTGACACTATACAAATGCATATGGTAGGTGAAGAATTTACCGAACTACATAATATAGAAGAAAGATTAATACATGGTGACAAGACAGCGATTGATGACTTAAAGATACTGATTAACAAGTACAAAAATGCACAAAAATATGCTGAAGACTTATTACACCAAGTAGAAAATCCAGAAAAACAAATGTCTAAAACCATTATTACAGACATCACAAAAACAAAAGCCATACCTGAATTTAATACAAAAAGTTAAAAAGTTAAATACTACTAAAAAGACAAATATATAATAACAAAAAATTGTTAAACTATAAAAAGAAAAACTGCTCAAAGCAATAACGGTGAAATAATGGATAAGAAAATTATATTATCTTTATTAATAGTAGCCCTTATAGGAATTGTAGCAGCTACCTATCAAATAAATAATGGATCTGAAGTATTTAATCCATTATCAAATGTAGCAGTAGAAGAAAATCCTGTTACAGAATCATTAGCAGCACCAGAACATAGTAGTGATGGTGCACAAGCAACCAGTCAGCAACAACAGCAACAACAACAGCAACAACAACAGCAACAACAA